>NZ_VHLC01000018.1:0-114306 GCF_006547355.1 Myxococcus sp. AB036A
CCGCCCCCCTCCTCATCCCGGACACGGGGACGATTGCCCGCACGGAGCTGTCGCGCGTGCCCTACTCGCTCGACGCTGAGCCCACCGCGCCCGTCCTGCTCGAGGACGCATCCCAGGAGTCGCCCGACGCCACCCTGGCCGAGGCGGCCTCGGCGCACGCCGACGAGCACGCCTCCGAGCTGCCCCGGGTGGTCGCCTCCGCGCCGGCGCCCTCGCGCGCCTCCGCGTTCGACGCCGTCTACAAGGCCATGAAGGCGTCAGCTCCCGTCAAGACGCTCCGGCCCGGAATCACCCCGCCCCGGTTCCTCTCGGGCGAGCGCATCCACCTTCCCAGCATCGCCTACGGGATTCAGTCCCACTTCGGAGGCTTCCCCAAGGGCGCGGTGGTGGCCCGCTGCATCATCACCACGCAGGGCTCCGTCACCGATTGCCAGCCCATCCAGGGCCTGCGGGGCCTGGAGGAAGGCGTCATCCGCACGCTCTCCACCTGGCGCTACGAGCCCGCCACGCTCAACGGGAGGCCCGTGGCCGTGCGCTACGTCTTCGACATCTGGTTCACGAAGGAGCCGGGCGGCGGAATGCACGAGTCCCGGCACTTCGCGGGCCTCGACCTCTCCGATGTGGTGGGCGCCGCGGCCCCAGGGACGTGCGACGACTGCGACGCCTTCGAGTTCCACAGCCCGACGGCGCAGCGGTAGCGCCTCCCGCCTTCCGCTGACGGGCCCTACCCCGCCAGCGGCATCCGGAGGATGAAACGAGCGCCCCCACCGGGCGCCGAGTCCACCTCCAGCGAACCGCCATGCTGCGTGACGATGGCATGGACGATGGACAGCCCCAGCCCCGAGCCCTGGGCCTTCGTGGTGAAGAAGGGCTCGAAGATGCGATCCCGAACCTCCTGGGGAATACCCGGGCCGCTGTCGTCCACGGTGAGCCACACGCGCCCGCCCTCGTGACCCGCGGAAAGCGTCACGGTGCCTCCCGCTGGCGTGGCCTCCAGTGCGTTGAGGCACAGGTTGATGAGCACCTGACGCAGCCGCTCCTCCTCGCCCGCCACCGACGGCACCGGCGACTCGCGTGGCGAGACTTCCAGCGACACCTTGCGGGACGCGGCCTGTCCGCTCAGCAGGTCCACCACCCGCCGCAGCAGCTCGTTCACGTCCACGGAGGCGGGACGGAATTCGCGAGGCCGCGCGAACTGGAGGAAGTCCTCCAGGATGTGGTCCAGGCGGCGAATCTCATCGCGCACCAACAGCAGCGGCTCCAGCAAGGGCGCCTGCTGCCCATCCGGAAGACGCCGTAGACGCCGCTCGAGGACGGAGAGCTGGAGCGCCGCCGCGTTCAGCGGGTTGCGGATTTCGTGGGACAGGCCCGCCGTCATCGTCCCCACCGCCGCCAGCTTCTCCGTCACCTGGGCGCGCCGTGCCAGCTCGCGCTTCTCCGCGTGCAGGCGCACCTGCCGCATCGCCTGCTCCAGCGTCAGCAGCAGCTCCTGCGGCGCGCAAGGCTTCATCAGGTACGCACACGCGCCCGCCCGCACCGCGGCCACCGCCGTCTCCAACGTGGCGAAGCCCGTGAGCAACACCACCTCCGAGTCCGGCGACGCGGCCTTCAGCTCGGCAGCCAGCGCCGTCCCATCTCCGTCTGGCAGGCGCAGATCCACCAGCGCCACGTCGAAGCCCTCCCGGACCCGCTCGCGCGCCGCCTTGCAACTGGACGCGCCGCGGACGGCGTAGCCCGCGTCCCCGAGCAACTCCTCCAGGTTGTCCAGGAAGGCCGCGTTGTCATCCACCACCAGGACGGACGGACGGGACGGAGAGGTGGGCTCGCTCATGAGGCGTGGGTGGGGCGTGCCGCGTGCGCCGTTTCCAGCACCTCCATCAGCGCGCCTGGGTCGAAGGGTTTGGAGAAGACGCCCGTGGTCCCGTCAAGCGGGGCCGCGTCGGGATAGGCCGTCATGACGAACGTGGGCAGGTGCGGATAGCGCGCGCGCAGCCGTCGCAGGGCCTCACCATCCGGCCCACCGGGGACGCGCAGGTCCACCAGCGCGGCGAAGGGCTGCACGCAGAGGATTCGGTCCGCGTCCAGCACCGAGGCCGCCGTCACACAGGAGAAGCCGCGCGCGCGCAGCAGCTCGGCGATGTTGTCGCTCAGCGCCGGGTCGTCCTCCACCAGCACCACCAACCCATCCCGGCGAGCACCGGACAGCAGCTCCACCAACGTGGGGATGGGCACGGGCTTGGGCAGCACCGCGAGCAGACCTTCGCGCCGGGCCGTCTCCAAGTCATCCTGGCGTGGGTGCGCGGTGATGACCACCGCGGCCAGGCCCGGATCCACGCGGCGGAGGTGGTGCACGGCGTCCGCGCCGCTCATGCCGGGCATGCGCATGTCGGTCAGCAGGACGTCGAAGCGCGTGGTGCGCGCCAACCGCACGGCCTCGTCACCGCTCGTGACGACAGTGGCTGCGTCCCCGCCGTCGCGCAGAATCTCCGCGAGGTTCTCCGCGAACGCCAGGTTGTCATCCAGCAGGAGGTACTGGCGCATGCGTCTCCTCCGAAGCGACGAGGGAAAGCCGAATCACGAAGCGCGCACCCGCTCCGGGACGGGGAACATACGCGATGCTCCCTCCATGCCGCTCCACGATGCGCTTGACCAGCGCGAGCCCGAGCCCGATGCCGCGCGCCTTCGTCGTCATCAGCGGCTCGAAGAGGCGGCGGCGGATGACGTCGCTGACACCCGGCCCGGAGTCCTCCAGCACCAGCTCCACCATCCCCGGTTCGGGCGTGGCGGCGGACAGCGACACCGTCCCGCCCGTCTCCTCCAGGGCCTGGACGGCGTTGTCGAGCAGGTTCACGAACACCTGGCGCAACTGCCCCGCGTCTCCTTGAACCGCGGGCAATGAGGTCAGTCCCTCCGCGCTCACGACGACAGTGTCGGGCCGCTGCACGGCCTTGAGCGCTTCCTGCCAGACCTCGTCCAACCAGACCTCCTGCAGGTGCAGGGGCCGGTCCCGAATCATGTCCAGCAGGTCGGAGACGATGCGATTGGCGATGCCCACCTGGTCGCCAATGCGGTCCAGGTGCTTTATCGTGCGCTCGTCCACGGCGCCCGGACGTCCGCGCAGGATGTAGAGCGACGTCTCGATGACGCCCAGCGGATTGCGCAGCTCGTGGCCGATGGAACCCACCAGTTGGCCAAAGGTGGACAGCCGCTCGCTGCGCGCCTGCTGCGCCAGCAGATCTTCCCGGTACGTGTGGAGCATGATGGCCAGCTCCAGGTCGAGAATCTTCCCCACCGCGGAGCGGGCCGCGCGGAGCGCCGCGGGCTGCTCCAGGTAGGTGGCGTCGATGTGGCTGTTGAACTCCTGCCGCAAGATGTTCATCGCGCCGAACATGTAGTGCTGCGGCAAGGCGATGCGCACGTGCATGCGGCCAATGCGGCAGCGCAGCGCGTAGTAGGCCTCGTCCCAGGGGCCGCGGAGGAGCTGGTCCATCCACACCTGCAGGGTGCCGCGCAGGTGGCCCACCTGGCTCTCGCCCCCTTCAAGCGCTTGCCGAGCCCCTTCATGCTCCAGGATGCGGTCGTAGAAGACGCGAGCGAAGCGCGCGAAGTGGGGCTTCGCGGTGGCGTGCAAGGTCACGAGAGCCTGCTCGTCCGCCGAGCCGAACCCCACGTACCGCTTCAATTCCTCGAACAAGGTTTCCGCCATGAGTCCTGGGGTAAGAGCCTATCCGCGCTGAACGCCTGAGCGCAGGAACTTCCTCCCCCGCTTCGCGCTGGCTCGGCACGCCGCCCAGGGGCCACGACCCGCGAGTCCAAGAACTCCGCCGAGAACATGACCTGGACCGCCTGTGGCTCACCGCAAATGGCCATGAAGGCTCCTGGAGCCAGGTCATTCCGGCCCGGCGAGAGCGCTTCAGCAAGCCCCAGGCCAGCGACTGAGCACGGAGGAAACCCCGAGGACGCACGCAAGATGTGCGCACATCCGACATCGAGACCCTCTATGCGCAAGGTTTGCGCGCGTGGGCTCATGGAAAATCCCGACAACAGAGAACTCTTGTCCGCGCCGCTCCGTTCCGGGCGGGGACGACACCGCCCAATTCACCATGCGCACTGCAAATGAAACACGTCTGCAACAACCAGGATGCCTCTCCTACGAGGCACCATGAATTTCAGCAGCACGAGGACGTATTTTTTTTGGTGGACGCTCACCTCGGCCCTGCTCCCGCTGAGCTCGGCGTGCAGCAGCACCTCCACTCCCACGGAACCCGATGCACCCGACCTCCACGACGGCGCCGCCAGCACCGTCACCCTGCATGGCGGCGACGCGGAGTCCTCACGGCGCACCTACGGAGCCCTCTCCGCGCCGGAGCGAGACGCCCTGCTCGCGTTCCTCCAGACGCTCTGAACGCCGCTCCGGAGTCCCGCCGTCCCGCCCGCTCAGGGCTGGGCGGCGGGACGCTCGCATGCGGAACCGCGGGTGAAGAGCCGGCGCCAGACACGGCGCTCCCACAGGCCCCCCGCGAGCAACACCGCCACCCCGCTCCACGTCAGCGCCGGGTCCTCTTCCAGTGCATGCCCCAGCACCAGGAGCGAGCACCCCGCGGCCGTCACCAGCAGTGGGCCCACCCGCCGCAAACGCCGCGACCGCCAGCCACTCACGGCCAATGACACGGTGACGGCTACGGCGAGCAACACCTGGTGCGCGGACTCCGTCAGCGACAGTCCCACGCCCAGGAACGACAGTACCTGCGCATACGTCGCCAGGCAGGTGGGGCACACCGCGCACGCCAGCAACGGCACCAGCATCGACCAGCGGCCTCCCGGCACCTTCACGGGCTCGTTCGGGTCAGTGGCGGCTTGAGCCCGGTGATGGGCGCAGTCGCAGGCCGCATCAGGAACGGAGGAAGAGGAGGAGCGCATCACAGTCATTCCAGGGGGAAGCCGGCCCCAGTGAATTCCGGAGCCGCGTTGTTCGACAATCCAGAGACGCACGTGCCCATGTGCGGCGTGACGTGACGCGCGCCCACACTCGGGAGGTACCAGCCAGCCACGTCACACAGGCGCTACGAGCGCCGCTCCGCACTGAACCTCGCGCACCGCGCATGACCGCACCGTTGAGGCACAGCGCAACGGCCCGCGAGGATTCCCTCCGCGCGGGCCGCGAACCGCGACGACGACTACGGCCACACGCTCAAGCGATGCGAGGCCGTGCCAACCATGCCAGGCCCAGCCCCAACGCCAGCAGCGTCGGCAGCACGAGCGCGAAGAGCCCCAGCGCCACCTGGGGCACGACGTCGGTGCCTGGCTGCTCGACATAGGCGAATCGAGGCAGCCGCGCGTGCTCCGCGGCCCCCAAGGTGGCGCCCGAGAAGACGCGAGGAAGCAGCGCCTCACGCCACGTGGTGTGGAAGTGGTCGACCTGTCGCAAGAAGTGCTCGTGCCGCGAGCCTCCCGTGCCCGCCACGTCCTGGAGCGCCTGCTGGAAAGCCAGCGCAGGAGACAGGAAGCGCAGCACACCCAGCGCATCCTGCTGCCGCTCCAACTGAGACTGGAAGGCCGCCACCACGGGCGCGGTCGCCCGGGCCGCCTCGTCCTGCACGGCCAACGCCGTGGGCCAGTACCCCTCCGCCTTGGCCCCCTTGGGCGCCAGCTCCGGATGGTCCTCGAAGTAGGCGGACAGCACCTCGCTGCCGCGCTTCTGCGCCTCCAGCGACGCCTCGCGCGTGGCCCCGACCAGCGCCACGCGGGACGGCACCGGATACAGCCCACTCACGCCGAGCTGCGCCACCGCGGGCACCACGACCACCAACACCAGCCACGCCCCCACGAGCACCAGCGCATTGGTGGCGGAGCTCAGGGCCCGCGCATTCACAGCCAGCGCCAGCGCGAACCAGAAGGCACCGTACCCAACCACCAACGTCAGCCAGCCCGCCAACCGCCCCAGTCCCCCTGCCCCGCCCGTCAGCGCGTAGCCGGCGACGCCCGCCAGCACGCACAGGCCCAGCAGGACACCCGCGCGGACCGCGAGCCTTCGCAGCGCCCAGCCGCGAAGGCCCGTGGCCTGCACGAGCACCAGCCGAAGCGTTCCGTCCTCGCGTTCACGCGACACCAGGTCAAAGGAGAACGCGAGCGCGAACAGGGGCAGCAGGTAGAGCAGCACGAACGACAGGTCCAACGTTCCTGTCGCCAGGTGCACCGGGTGCTCCAGCGTGTCACGCGCGAAGTCCGTGAGGCGCCCCTGGAGCGACACCTGGTAGGCGGACGGCAACAGGTCCATCTGCCCCACGGTGAATGCGCCCAGCGGTCCCGGAGGGAGCAGGGCTTCGGGCTGGACGAGCGTGTTGCCCACGGGCACCGGCATCGCCGGGCTCTTCCAGGGCGGCAGCTCCGGCCCTCGCCCCTGGCGCAAGGCTTCCGCCTCCTCCGCCAGACGGGCCCGCCGCTCCGTCTCCTGGGTAACGAGGCGCTGCTGGTAGGTCCGCAGGTCCCGGGTGAAACGCCAACCGTTGTAGAGGCCCAACGCCATCAAGCCGAGCAGAAGCGCGGCGGAGAAGGCGAGCATCCGGTCCTTCCGGAGCAGGAACCACTCGTGTCGAAGCAATGACATGTTCATGGTCTCGTCGTGCCTCAGACGGCGCTCAGGCGTGCGCAAGCGCGCAGCGCGAAGAGGGTGGTCCACGCCAGCCAGAGGCCCAGCAGGAGAAGCTCCGGCACCTGCGCGCCCAGCGCATCCGAGAGCCGCTCCTCGTCCAGGCTCAGCTCCGGCACCTCACGCCACAGCGACGCGTCCGCCTTGTAGTTCGCATCGCCGTATTTCGAGCGGAACGTGACGGCGTCATTCATCTGCTTCACCAGCCTCTGCCGGTACTGCTCCGCCTGCTTCGCGAAGCGAAGGTGCGCGGACAGGTCCGTCCGTGCGAGCGACGCCGACAGGTGCCGCAGCGCCAGCATGGGAGACAGCGGCGCGAAGAAGCGGTGCAGTCGCTCCTGTTCACCGTAGCGGGTCTCCAACTCGCCAAAGCGCTGCGCGCCCACCCGGTTGCTGTACTCCTCCCCTGCCTGGAGCGCGATGCCCCGGAAGTTGACGGGAAGCGCCTCCAGGGACGCCGCGCCGTAGCGCGCCAGCGTCTCGCGCTCGAGCGCCGCCTGTCGCTGGTCCGCCGGGTCATGACCGCTCAGGCCCTTCTCGTAGTCCTCCGCCAACTGCCGCGCGAAGTCCTGCGCCGTGGGCACCGGCGCCCACGCCCGGGCCGCGTCCACCGCGAGCCGGGGCACCAGCAGCGCGTTGACCATCCACGCGCCCAGCAGCACCACCAACGCCCCCCGGGAGGTCCGCGCCCACGCGCTGACCGCCAGCCCCAGGAACACGAAGCCCGACAGGTACAGCCCATACCCCAGTGCCAGCCCTGACAGACGGCCCAGCAGCTCGCCCGGCGAGACGCCCGCTCCGCCGCCCAGGCCCACCACCAACACCACTGCCACTATGAAGAGGGGCACCAGCAGCGACGCGAGCGCCAGCCCTACGCCCAGGGCCTTGCCCAGCACGAGCTGATGACGACGCACTCCGGAGCTCAACAGCAAGCGCAGCGTTCCCTGCTCCCGCTCGGCGGTGAACGCGGAGTAGGTCAGCAGGATGATAAGCAGGGGCAGCAGGAGCTGGAGGACCCCGGCCCCCGTGAGCTCTCCGAAGCGTGCCGCCGCCGTGGAGTCCGCCGCGGGACGGTACTGGGTGGCATTCCGTTTGTGCGCCTCCAGGTAGACGGCGACGCCCAGATACGGCTCCACGCCGCGGTCAAACGTGGCCAGGACTGACTCCGGCTTGAACGCCCAGACACCGTAGTGCGCGGCCGAATGCGGGTTCTTCTCTCCCTGCTCCAACCAATGCTGTCGCGTCAGGCGAGCACCCGCTTCGCGCTCGGCACGGGAGTCCCGGACATGGAGCGCGCCGACCGCGATGCCCACGCTGGCCAGCAAGAACACCAGGGCTCCCGCGACCCGGAAGCGTCCGTCGCGAGACAGCTCCATCCACTCTTTTCGGGCGATGGCTCGAATCATTCGTCGGTCCTCAGCCACGCATGTGCGCCAGATAGAGCTGCTCCAGCTCCGCGTGCCCCAGATCCCGCGTGGCGCGCGTCTCCACCAGCCGGCCCGACTTCATGATGCCCACCCGCGTGCCAGACTCCTTCGCGCGGAACAGGTCATGCGTCGCCATGAGCACCGCCATGCCTTCACCACTCAGGCGAAGGAGCAGCTCGGAGAGCTCGTTGGACGCCAGTGGGTCCAACCCCGACGTGGGCTCATCCAACAGCAAGGCCCGCGCGCCTTTCGCCAGCGCGATGGCGATGCCGACCTTCTGCCGCATGCCCTTCGAATAGCGGCCAACGGGGACGTCCATCGCCCCCGGTTGCAGCCCCGCGCGCGCCAACCACCCGCTGGACTCCTGGGCGGACAGCGCCGGGCGGCCCGCCAGGGTGTTGAAGTAGGCCAGGTTCTCCCGGCCTGTCAGCCGAGGGTAGAGCATCACCAACTCGGGCACGTACGCCAGGAGCCCACGCACGTGGGCCTCGTGTTGCTGCACCTCCAACCCGGCGACGCGTGCCTCGCCTTGCGTGGGGGTGATGAAGCCCAGGAAGAGGTTCAGCGTGGTGGTCTTCCCCGCCCCGTTCGCCCCCAGCAGGCAGAACACCTCGCCCGCCCCGATGGACAGGTCCAGGCACTCCAGGGCCAGGTGCTCGCCATAACGTTTGGACAGCTTCTTCGCTTCAAGCATGGGCCATCCCCATAACGAAGACCCGACAACAAACGCAACTCGATTGCATCATCAACCTCTCCCTGGCAGCATTCCTGGCATGCGACAGGGCTCGGGGATTCCCGGACCCGGGAGGTCGAACGTGCTGGCGGTGATGGAAACGAGGCGCTTTCACCCTACGTCGCGTTCATCGCCAACGCGCCAGACCCGAGCGTGACCGTGCGCTCGCGCGCCATGGCGATGGCCGCGCTGGGTGCTCGCAAGACCTGGGAGTGCTCCGCGGCAAAACACCGGGCGCCCATGACACGGGCGCGCCGTCATTCTCCCCCACCGAGCAGATACTCCAGCAACGCACGAACAGGAGAGGACAGGCCGTCCCAGTCCTGGAAGCAGACACAGAGCCGGCGCTGGGCCCAGGCCTCCGAAAGAGGCACCTTCCGATAGGTGCCCTCCCGCTGATGCCGGTTGGCAACACGCTCCGGGACGATGCCCAGGCCCACGCCGTGAGACACCATCTCGCACAGCCCCCGGAAGCCCTTCATCCGGACGCGGAAGGACACGTCGAATCCCGCGCGACGTGCGTGCCCGTCAATGTGCTCCTGCAAGGCGCTCTCGGCCGCGAGGCCGACGAAGGGCTCCCGATACACATCACGGAGCGCAAGGCTCTTGGACGCGGCCAGCGGGTGCCCGGCGGGGATGATGAGCACCAGGGGGGCGGGCTCCAACGGGCGGACTTGAAGCGTGCCTGTCTCCACGGCGTCCGAAATCAATCCGGCCTCCGCCAGACCCGCCTCGACCGCCTTGACGATATCCGCGCTGGTTCGCTCTCTCAGGTCGATGTTCAGCCTCGGGTGTCTGGCAAGCCATGGCGCCAGCTTCTCGGGCAGGTACTCGGTCAGCGCCGCGGTGTTGGCATAGAGGCGAATGGTGCCGCGCCGGCCTGAAACAAACGCATTCAACTCATCCTTCAACAACTCCTGTTGATGCAGGATCAACCGAGCGTGGTGCACGAGTGCGTCACCGGCCTCGGTCGTCACCACGCCCCGAGGCCGCCTCTCGAGCAGCTTGACGCCCACCGCATCCTCGATGCTGCGCAGACGCTCGCTCGCGGATGCCAGCGTCAGGTTCGCGCGTTGGGCACCTTGTGTGATGCTCCCCGCATCCACGATGCAAAGGAACAAGCGAAGATCCGCGAGGTCGAGCCGCATCGCGCCCCCTGCACACGTTGCCTCCGGTGCGTCCGAAGGGAGTCACGAGACATTCCGCATTGTGCCAGAGCACGCCGGGTGGTCCAGTCAGCGCACGTCGCGCGCCCACTGGAGTCGCCAAGCGGCCGGACAACTGGAACGTGGCAGGTGATGGCCCGCTGAATGGTCGCCGCGCACGGCGCCTCCTTTACGAGCCCCAGTCGGGAAACGGAGCCCCAGCGACTCAGGGATGGATTGAAGCGCCGGGGCCGGCACCGCCTAGTGAGTGAGGGGGCCCCGGGACGACATACGCCGGGGCGCGACCTGCTCGCGCGTCACCGTCTCACGGCCGGTGGCCCTCCCCCGCTCCAGCAGCGACTTGAAGCGCAGCAGGTCGTCATCCATCTGCTTCTTCGGGTCCGCGCCCAGCAGCTTCGCGAAGGCATGGCCAATGGCCCCCGCTGGCGGGTTGTAGGACAGCCGGATGTCCACCCGAGTGCCGCCGCGCGGCGTGGACTCGAAGTGGATGACGCCCAGGTTCTCCACCGCCGTGCCCTCCACGCTCTTCCAGGCCAGCACCTTGTTGGGCACGAACTTCGTGACGACGGCGTCCCATTCAAAGTGCAGCCCCGCGGGCCCGCGCACCTTCCAGTGCGAGCGGCCCTCCACGCCCGGAATCACTTCATCCACGTGTGTCATGAACCGGGGGAAGTTCTGCATCTCCCTCCAGAAGGCGAACACCTCCTCCACCGGCGCGTTCACGTTGATGTCCTTGTGAAGGGTGATGGCCCGCCGTCCCGCGCCCATCCCCGTGAGCCGCCGCAGCCCCATGTTCGTAAAGGCCCGCGTGCTCAGCATCACGCCGCCCAGGGTCGCCAGGGTTCCCGTCACTCCCCGGCGCCCCAGCCCCCAGGCCGTCAGCGTCAGGCCGCCCAGCGCCCCGAAGAGCCGTTCGGACGGCGACCAGTGCTCCTGGAAGAAGGGCCTCGACTCACCCGAGCGCATGGTGCCTCCTTGCAGCGCCGGGTGCGCTGAGCCCTCCGCATACGGAACAAGCTGGTTGTCCAGCCCATGCACCCCCTGCACCTTGCCGATGCGGGGCAGCACGCGCCCGAGCTCCTCGCGAAGAATGGGGCCTTCCAACCGAACCACGCCATCCCGAGCCATCACGCGAATCGCTCCGGGATGCGAGCACACCCGGCCCAGGGCCGAGCGCACCCGTTCCTCCAGGACAAGGTCCTCCACCGGTTCCCGGTGCAGCTTGCGCATCGATTCGAAAAAGACACCGCGCGATCGCTGCGAGAGGTCCCGAGCGACGACACCCACCGCGCCTCCCGCCTCATGCGCCGCGTGGACGGCCTTCCCCTGCAGATGGGACCTGCGCCAGCGGCCACTGCGTGGGTCCGTCCAGTACATCAGCCCCAGACCCAGCCCCGCGCCACCGATTCCCCATAGGGCAGCTTTCATCGTCCGCCTCCTTCTGGCTCGTGTCCTTCGCTCCACGGAACGTGACGGCGGCGATGGCGCGGTGCAGCAGACGGGAAGGGGCTGCCTCGCTCGCGTCCGCGGGGGATGGCTGATCACCAACCGGGCGGCCCGGGGCCCGGAGGTCCTCGCGTTGACTGGGCAACGAGGACGGTGCCCGCAGGCTCGGGCGTGCCCACTGTCTTTCGTGCTGGTCAACCCGAGAGGAGCAACACGGCATGCCCGAGGTACCGACGACACCTGACTCGCCCGTGAAGGACCCCGACCCCGACAAGAAGCCCGGGCGTGAGCCTCCCGGGCCGCAGGCGCCGCCGCAGAAGGACCCGCCCACGCGCCAGCCGCCGGAAATCGAGCCGCCGCAGCCGCCCGAAATCAAGCCACCCGGCATTCATGACCCGCCGGTGCCCAATCAGCCTGGGCGGCCAGAAATCATCGCGTGAGCAACACCGGGAGCGCGGCGGACGGGCACGCCGCGCCCCCGCGGTGGGAAGGCGGGAGCCCAGGCGAGCGACGGGTGCCAGCACGAACGCCCGTCCCGTTCCACGAGGCCACCGGCGTGGCCAACTTTCTCCTGACGAGCGCCCGTTCCATTCCAGGGAGCGGCGAGGAGTGGCGGTATGCGAGAGCCCGAATTCCAGGACCGCTATGAGGGGGGCCGCGTGCTCGCGGACCACCTGCTGCGCCATGCGCGGCAGCCCGGCACCCTGGTGCTGGCGCTGCCACGGGGCGGCGTGCCCGTGGGCGCCGAAGTCGCGCGGAAGCTCGGAGTGCCGCTCGATGTCTTCCTGGTCCGCAAGCTGGGCACGCCCGGCCACGAGGAGCTGGCCATGGGCGCCATCGCCTCCGGGGGCGTGCGGGTGCTCAACCGCGAGGTCTTGGACGAGCTGAACATCGGCCGCGAACAGATTGAAGCCGCGGCCCGCCGCGAGGCCGTGGAGCTCCAGCGGCGTGAAGAGAGCTACCGGGAAGGCCGGCCGCTCCCCGACGTGCGTGGGCGCACCGTCATCCTGGTGGATGACGGGCTGGCCACGGGAACGACGATGCGGGCGGCCGTGGCGGCGCTGCGGCTCCTGGAGCCCGCGGCCATCATCGTGGCCGTGCCCGTGGCCGCGGCCGAGTCCTGCGAAAGCCTGGCCCAGGTGGCGGACGAGGTCGTCTGCGTCCGCATGCCTAAGCCCTTCTATTCCGTGGGCCTGTGGTACCGCGACTTCGCGCAGACGGAGGACGACGAGGTGCGCGCCCTGCTCGCCGAGGCAACCCGGGAAGGGGCTGCCAGCGAAACACAGCCCTCCGCCTGAGCCCGGCGCCTCGCGGACCTCAGCCGCGCGGAGTCGGCCCCCATGCGCGCATGGACGTCCGCCCCACCATGATGTCCACCAACCGCTTCACGCGGCGGAAGACGCTCTCCTGCACGTAGGGCACGCCGTGCTTCTCGCACAGCGCCTTCACCTTGGGCTGCGCCTGCCGGTAGCGCGTCATGGGCAGGCTGGGCCAGAGATGGTGCTCGATCTGGTAGTTCAGCCAGCCGTGGAGGAAGTCCACCACGTCGTTTCCGGTGGCGTAGTTCACCGAGCCCACCACCTGCCGCACGGAGAACTCCGCGCCGCTGCGCGCCCGGCCCTCGAAGCGGTAGAGGTCGTCCCCCGCGTGGTTGGGCGCAATCAGCACGAAGCTCTGGATGTTGGTGAGCACTTCCGCGAAGACGCTGTTGGCGAAGACGCTGAGGACGGCCCACGCGCCCAGTGGCGCGAAGAGCGCGGGCAGCAGCACGAAGCGCAGGCCCGCGTAGGGCAGCAGGCACGTCCACCAGAAGGCACGGCCTTCGACGGTGAACGGGTTGAAGGCGGTGATGAGGGGCAGTGTGCCTGATTCGTCTGGCCCTCCCGCGCGCTTGCGTTCGAAGCGCCGCCACTCCAGGAACGTATTGGGCGCGTAGTACGTCACCTTCCACGTGCAGGCGAAGAACGCGACCAGCGCGTACTTGGCCAGCAGGGGCATGCGCGACTGGCGCAGCCACTCCGTGTTCATCTCCACCAGATCCGGGTCCGCCGTCTCCCCCGTGTGTCCGTGGTGCAGCACGTTGTGCTCATGCCGCCACGCCTGGGGATGAATCCAGTCCGGCCAGTCCAGGAAGCGGCGCCACCCGGTAGCGAAGCGCTTGCCCGTGTAGTGCGCCGGCACGCCCGGTACCTTGTCGTAGCCCCGGTGCGTGATGTGATGGGCCATCATCGTCCAGCGCGCCGTGTTGCCTTGCGCGATGAGCAGCGCCGACACGGGATTGGGTATCAGCCACGCCGTCGCGTAGCCCAGCGCGGAACAGGCCCGGCCCCAGCGTTCAATCTTCCGCGCGTGCGCCAGGTCCGCCTCGCCGAGTGAAGACTCCAACTCCTGCTTGAGCGCCTGAAGGTCCTGGGCGAAGGCTTCCGGCTCGGCGAGTACGTGGGGGTGGGAGGTGGGAAGGGATGTCCGCGGCACTTCGTCGACGAGCAGGGGGACTGCCAGGGTCATGATGGAATCGGCATCTCGGTGAGGGCATCCAGGTTGGCCGCCACCAATCTAGTCCCAGGCCCTAATATTCCGGATGTGGACATCCCTGGGCCCGTTCCCTCGTCCGCGACACCATCAGGGCGGCACGCCAATGCCCGACGAGCCACCGTCTGTGCGGGGATTGCGGTTAAGCTCCCGCGCTCGCCGCCCACCGCATGCACGAGTTTCCTTCCCGTCGACAGTTGCTGCTGGCCGTCCTCGTGGCCACGACTCTCTCCGCGGCAGTCGAGGGAGTCTGGAGCTACTCCGGGGCGGTGAGCCCCCCTGCCCGCGTCCTCCTCACCGCCGCGGTGGGGCTGCTCATCAGCGGCACCCTGGCGCTGTTGCTCCTGCGAACCCGGGAGCGCGCTCACCGCGCACGGGACGCCGCCCTGCGCAGCGCGGATGACGCCAGCGCGCTTCGCGCAGCCGTCATGGACGTGACGCCCGTGGGCTTCGCCTTCTTCGACCGAGAGCTGCGTTACGTTCACATCAACACGGCCCTGGCGGCGATGCATGGCCTGCCCGCGGAGCGGCACCTGGGCCGGCACGTCACCGAGGTGATGCCCGACCTGGGCAAGCTCATCGCTCCGCGCCTCCAACTGGCGCTCACCACGGGGGCCTCCCTCCAGGACACCCTGCTCCAGGTGGAGACGCCCGCCGCGCCGGGCGAGAGCCGCTTCTGGTTCGGCAGCTATCTGCGCGTGTGCGGCGCGAACGGCGAGGTGCTGGGCGTCATCGCCGCGATGTCCGAGCTCACCGAGCGCATGCGCGCGGAGAAGAGCCTCCAGGAGCACGAGGGCCGGCTGGATGTGCTGACGCGCTCGCTGCCGGACTACCTGTGGGGCGGCAAGCTGCGCGGCGGGAGACTGCGCGACTTCTACTGCACGCCCGTCATCGAGCGCACCACCGGCTATGCCGCCTCCGCGTTCGTCCAGCCCGCGCCGGATGGCGGACCGCCGCCGCTGTGGGCGGAGATGATCCACCCCGAGGACCGCGCCCGCTACCGGGCCAGCATCGAGGGCCTGGCCCCCGGCGCCGAGGCGGAGCTGGAGCACCGGATCATCTGCGCCGACGGCCGCGTGCGCTGGGTGCGCAGCCGCGCCGCCGCTTCCGCGTTGGATGCGCAGGCGGAGCTGCATGTCGGCTGCGTCGTCACCGACATCACCGACCGGCGGCTCGCGGATGACCTGCGCCAGCGCCTGCATGACAGCTTCCGCCGCTCCGCCCAGGAATGGCGCCGCACCTTCGACGCGGTGGCCTCGCCGCTGATGGTGTTGGGGGCGGATGGCACCGTCCAGCGCCTCAACGCCGCCGCCATCGCGCTCTTCGAAGGCATGGACCCGTCCGGCCAGCCGCTGTTCACCGCGGCCAGTGCCCCACCCTGGTCGCACGCACTGCCGTTGGTGGAGGAGCTGCGCCGCACCCGCGCCAGCGCCACCCGCGAGCTGGGCGACCCGGTATCGCGCCGCACGTGGGAGGTGTCCGCCACGTGGGTGGAAGAAGCGGGCGGCGAGGACTCGCGCATCATCCTGGTGGCCACGGAGGTGACGCGTCTCCTGGAGCTCCAGGCCAGCCTGCGGCGCAGTGAGACGATGGCCGCCATGGGCGCCATCGTCGCGGGCGTGGCCCACGAGGTCCGCAACCCCCTCTTCTCCATCTCCGCGGTGGTCGACGCGGTGGAGGCGACCTTCGGCGCGCGCGCGGAGCTCAAGCCCTACGTCGACGTGCTGCGCGGCGAGGTGAAGCGCCTCAACCACCTCACGCAGGAGCTCTTCGAGTACGGCCGCCCCACCCGCGGTGAATGGGTGGAAGGTCCCGTGCTCTCGGTGGTGGTGGATGCACTCTCCGCGTGCGCTCTGGCCAGTGAGCGCGCCGGTGTGAATGTGAAGCGCGAGTTGGCGGCGGAGCTGCCCTGCGTTCGCATGGACGCCCGGCGTTTGTTTCACGTGTTTCGCAACGTGGTGGAGAACGCGGTGCAGCATTCACCAGCGGGCAGCGCGGTGCGTGTGGCGACGGAAGAAGTGGAAGAGGCGGGCCGGGCCTGGGTGCGGTGCACCGTGCGCGACGGTGGGCCGGGCTTCCGCGAGGAGGACCTGTCCCATGTCTTCGAGCCCTTCTTCAGCAAGCGGCGCGGCGGCACGGGGCTGGGCCTGTCCATCGTCCAACGCATCCTGGAGGAGCATCAGGGTATCATCCGCTTGCGCAATCACCCGGAGGGCGGCGCGGAAGTCACACTGCTGCTTCCTGCTGTTTCTTCGCGTGTATCAACCCAGCACGTAGACTCCCTGAATTCATGACGCGCACCCGAATCCTTCTCGTGGACGACGAGCCCGGCATCCGACTGGGCATGAGAGGCTTCCTCACCGCCCATGGGTTCGACGTGGACGAGGCCACCAGCCTCGCCGAGGCGCAGGAGGCGTTCCGCACCTCGCGTCCGGACGTGGCCGTGGTGGACTACCGGCTCACGGACGGCACCGCGCTGGAGCTGCTGCCGCGCCTCAAGGACATCGACGCCTCGGTGCCCCTGGTTGTGCTCACCGGCCATGGGTCCATCGAGCTGGCCGTCCAGGCCGTGAAGGAAGGCGCCGAGCAGTTCCTCACCAAGCCGGTGGAGCTGGCCGTCCTCAAGGTGGTGCTGGACCGGCTGGTGTCGCAGCGCCGCGAGCGGCAGCGGCTGCTGGCGGAGCGTTCGCGCATCGTCCGTGGGACGGTGAACCCCTTCATGGGTGGCAGCGCCGCCATCCGCGCGCTCCAGGCGCAGGCCGAACGCATCATCGAAAGCGACAGCCCGGTGCTCATCACCGGCGAGACGGGCAGCGGCAAGAGCGTGCTCGCGCGGTGGCTGCATGAAGGCGGCCCGCGCAAGGACGCGCCCTTCGTGGACCTCAACTGCGCGGCGCTCTCCAAGGACTTGCTCGACTCGGAGCTGTTCGGCCACGAGAAGGGCGCCTTCACCGGCGCGGTGGCCGCCAAGCAGGGCCTGCTGGAGGTCGCCGACCGAGGCACCCTCTTCCTGGACGAGATTGGCGACATGGACGCGGCCGTCCAGCCCAAGCTCCTGAAGGTGCTGGAGGAGAAGCGCTTCCGGCGGCTGGGCGACGTGAGGGACCGCCGCGTGGACGTGCGCCTCATCGCGGCCACGCACCAGGACCTGGCCGTGGCCGCCCGGGACAAGCGGTTCCGCAGCGACCTCTACTTCCGCGTCAGCACGCTCATCCTCCATGTCCCCCCGCTGCGTGAGCGGCCCGAGGACATCGTCGGGATGGCGCACCAATTCCTGGCGGAGCTGGGCGCGGCTCGGGGCCGCGGCGGCGTGGGGCTGCAACCCGACGCGGAGACGGCCCTCACCCGCTACGCCTGGCCCGGCAACATCCGCGAGCTGCGCAACGTGCTGGAGCGCGCGGTGCTGCTGTCCGGCGGCGGGCCCCTGTCCCGGGGAGACTTGCGCTTCGAGGCCACCGCCGGTGAGCCCGCCTCCGACGCCGACGACCACCTCACCCTCGAGGAGCTGGAGCGCCGCCACATCGAGCGCATCCTCCGCCGCGAGCATGGCCACGTGGAGCGCGCCGCCGCGCGGCTCGGCATCCCCCGGTCATCCCTCTACGAGCGGCTGAAGCGCCTGGGCATCAATCGGTCCGGATTCCAGAAACCGGATCCGGAGTCTGGACGCAGCAAGCAGTCTTGAGCCGTTGCGCGGGAGCAAGCACCCGAATTTGCTTGGAACCGAGACAAGCCTGTCTCTGGCCCTGAGCTTGCTTGGGGGCCCGCTCAGTGGCTCAGAACATCCTGATCGTCGACGACGAGTCTTCCCTCTGCTGGGTGTTGGGCCAGTTCTTCTCCGGGGCCGGCTACCGCGTGGACTCGGCTGGCGCGCTGGACGAGGCCCTGGACCTGATGACGACGGGCCGCTACGACCTGGTCATCAGCGACCTGCGCCTGAGCGGAACGCTCTCCGAAGAAGGGCTGATGCTGGCGGACTTCGTGCGCCGCTACACGCCCCAGACGCGGATGGTGCTGCTGACGGCGTTCGCCACCCAGGAGCTCACCGACCGCGCGCAGGCGCTGGGCGTGGACCTGGTGCTTTCCAAGCCGCAGCCGCTGCCCGCGCTGGCTGAGCACGTGTCACGTCTGCTCGCCGCTGCCGCCGTGTAGTTCGCGCCCCCGCCGCCGCGTGCGAACCCCCAGGCTCCGCGCGACGACGCGTCATCGAGTTGCATGTCGCCGGGACGGCCCTGAGCAACTGAGACACCGACGGCTCATCGTTTCTTGAGTCAGTCATCCGCCGGTGACAACCTTCGCGGCTCCTCGGCGGGGCCCGTCCCAGCCTCGACCCTCCATGCTCTTTCCTCACTTCACGCGGTCCTCACCGCGCAGCTTCCTTCGCCGCGTGACACGGCTCGCCGCCCCGTTGTTGCTGGTGGCTTCTGCCACCGCCAGCGCCCAACCCGCGGCGTCGCAGGCCATCGACGTGCAGCAGTACAAGCCGGCCCCGGGTGCCTATGACGTGCTCGGCATGCATGGCGCGCGCATCGCGCCGCACCATTCCTGGAACCTGGGCGCGTCGCTCAACTACGCGAATGATCCGCTCAACCTCGTGGACCCGCGAGCGGACCGGTTCCTCTACCGCATCGTGGACAGCCAGCTCACGCTGGACCTGATGGGCGCCATCTCCCTGTTCGACCGGGTGGAGCTTGGCGTCGCGCTGCCCATCTCCCACACGACGTCGGAACCCGCCGCCGCGGTGGCGCCGGACCTGTCGAACGGCGTGGGGACCACGGGCGTGGGTGACCTGCGGCTGGTGCCGAAGGTCCGCCTGCTCTCCACCGACAGCGGCATCCACCTGGCGGTGACAGCGCCCCTGACGCTGCCCACGGGCGGCGGCTCGAAGTTCCTGGGCTCGGACACGGTGACGTTCCAGCCGCGCTTCGTGGCGGAGTGGGCCACCACCGCCGTCCGCCTGCTGGCCAACGTGGGCTTCAACGTCCGCCGCGAGGAGCAGCTGCGCAACCTCCGCGTGGGCAACGAGTTCGCCTACGCGGTGGGCGCCAAGGTGCCCCTCACGCAGGCCCTCACGGCGCAGGCCACCCTGGCGGGCGCGCTGAGCCTGAAGGAGACGAGCGCCGAGGAGCGGCCCATGGAAGTCCTGGCCGCGCTGAAGTACCGCTTCACTCCGGGGTTGGCCGCGCATGTGGGCGCGGGCCCGGGCCTGTCGCGGGGCTATGGCACCCCGTCCTTCCGCCTGCTCGCGGGTGTGGCCTGGACGCCATTCGAATCCAAGGGCGGCCCCGCCTCCGCCGCGCCGGTCTGCGACCTGGGGCCCGAGGACTTCGACGGCTTCCAGGACGACGACAACTGCCTGGACCCGGATGATGACGGTGACGGCATCCCCGACGTCACCGACGTGTGCCCCACCGAGCCGGAGAGCTTCAACGGATTCCAGGACGAGGACGGCTGCCCGGATGACCCGAACGCCCACCAGCCGCCCACCGAGGCGGGCCAGCCCGCACCGGCCCCGGCACCCCTGGCGCTGCCACCCGCGCCGGTGGATACCGACAAGGATGGCGTCGTCGACGCGGAGGACCTGTGCCCGACCGAGCCGGAGGACCTGGACGGCTTCGAGGACGAGGACGGTTGCCCCGACCCCGACAACGACCAGGATGGCATCCCGGACGCCGTGGACCAGTGCCCGCTGGAGGCGGAGACCATCAACGGCGTGAAGGATGACGACGGCTGCCCGGACCAGGGCAAGGCACAAGTGCGCGTGGAGGGCGCGCGCATCGTCATCCTGGACAAGGTGTACTTCGGCACCGGCCAGGACGTGATTCTGGCCAGGTCCCACGGCCTGCTGCGGCAGGTGGCCGCCACGCTCAAGGCAAACCCGCGAATCCTGCTGGTCCGTGTGGAAGGCCACACGGATGACCAGGGCAACGACACGAAGAACCTGGACCTGTCCCAGCGGCGGGCGAGGAACGTGGTGGCCTTCCTGGTGAAGGAAGGCATCGCGGCGCAGCGGTTGGACGCGGTGGGCTATGGTGAGGCGAAGCCAGTCGACACCAACGAGACGGCCAAGGGGCGCGAGAACAACCGGCGCGTCGAGTTCAACATCATGAAGGTCGCCGAGCCTTCGACGGGAGGAGGCACGCGTTGATGCGGACAGCCCCTTGGATGATGGCGGTGATGCTGGCGGGTCCACCCGCGCTCGCCGCGCAGACGCCGGCGCCGTGCGGCGGGCTGCGCTTCGACAGCGGCCGGATCGTGTTCGGCCAGCCGCTGGCGCCCCAGGGCGCGGAGACGGACGCGTGCCTGAGGCACGTGGCCCAGGCGCTCCTGGCGCGCCCCGCCATCCGTTCCGTGACGGTGGCGGCGAAGCTTCCGGACGCGGACAGGCTGGACGGCCGGGGCCTGGCCGCGGCGAAACGGGCCGCGGATGTGCTGGTGGCGGCGGGCGTGCCCCGCACGCGCGTGTCCGCCATGGCGCCGCCGTCCGTGGAGGGCGAGCCCGCACAGCTCCAGTTCGCCTACGTGGAGCGGCCCGCCCAGCCCGCGGTGGCCCGGCTACGGGCGGCCAGCGGCGCGGTGGAGGCCGGCGCGACGGAAGCCCAGCTCCTCGCGCGGACGGTGGGTGACTCGCTCTACCCGGGCGAGCTGCTGCGCACCGGCGCGGAAGCCCGAGCGGAGCTGGCCCTGGCGGACGGCAGCATGGTGCGCGTGGTGGAGAACAGTCTCATCAAGGTGGGCGCCATCGAGCTGATGGCGAACCTCCAGCGCAAGGTGCAGTTGGACTTGCTGCGAGGCACCGTGGAGACGGACGCGGCGCCGGGTGGCGCGGGCTCCATCTTCGAGGTCCGCACGCGCGGCGCGGTGGCCGGTGTGCGGGGCACCCGGTTCCGCGTGTCGGCCCAGGACGACGGCACCAGCCGTCTGGAAACGCTGGAAGGCAAGGTGGTCCTCATCGCGGAGCAGGCCGAGGTCGAGGTGTCGGGCGGACATGGCTCGCGCGCGAAGCCGGGCTCACCACCGGAGCCGCCTCGCCCGCTGCTGCCAGCGCCCACGCTGGTGGGCCCTCGAGGAGGCGCGTTCGCCACGGCCCCGAAGGTGTCCTGGCGGACGCTGGAGGGCGCCGCGACATACCGCGTGGAGGTGGCTCGCACGGCGGACTTCGCCGCGAGCGTCCAGACGTATGACAGCGCGAGCCCGGAGCTGGCGATTCCCGGGCCCCGCCAGGGCAAGTGGTTCTGGCGGGTGATGGCCGTGGACGGAGACGGCTTCGTGGGCGTACCCTCGAAGATCTACGCCTTCGACGTCCAGCCCTGAGACAGTTGCGTTGCGTGCGCCCATCCGCGCACGCATGATGGCCAGGCCCTGCCCTCCAGCAGGCCCCCGCCCATGGACTCCAGTCCCGCCGAGCCCCACCGCCGCGACGGCCTCCGTCTGCCCTCGCCCGCAGTACTGCGAGTGCTGGGTGCGTGCGTGGGCATCGCGCTGGCGGGGGTGACGGCGGCCACCGGTGGCGCACCGGGCTTCCTGGAGCGCCCGCTCTATGACCAGGCCGTGAGCCGGCTGCTGCCCGCCGTGCCGCCGAGCGCGGACCTGGTGCTGGTGGAAGTGGATGATCGCGCCCTCGCGACGCTGAACGAGCGTTGGCCGCTGTCACGCACCACGTGGGCCCGCGCCTTCCACGCGCTCGCCGCCCAGCGCCCCTCCGCAGTGGCGGTGGACGTCGTCTTCGACCAGCCCGGGCCGCGTGACGCGCTGGAACTGGGTGAGGACATCCTGGAGGCGCTCCGCCGCTCCGGACTGACGGAGCAGCCCGCGGGTGAAGCCTTGGCGGCGGACCTGGAGGCACGGCTCCTCGCGCGCGACGGCGATGCCCGGCTGGCCGAAGCGATTTCGGAAGGGAACGGTGTCGTCCTGGGTGCCGCGGCGCTCACGGGCGACGTCCCAGTGATGGCGCCCCTCCAGGATGGCGCCCTGGGCACGCCGCTGGCCCTGCCCGCCCACGCGCTGCGGCTCCAGGCCCAGGAGGTGGCGGGGAGCATCGCGCCCCTGCGCATGGCGGCTCGGGGCAGTGGAACCCTCAACATGCTGGTGGACGGTGACGGCGTCATCCGTCGATATCCCTACGCCGTGGGCGTGAGCGGACAGGCCTGGCCTTCGCTGGCACTGGCCACCGCGCTGCACCTGACGCCCGAACGGGCGGAGCCCCTGCGTGAGCTGGCGGCAGTGGACCACGGCGCGCCATTGATGCGGCTGCCCGCGCCCAACTGGCTGCCCCGGGTGAGCTTGGCGGACCTGCTCCACGCGGACCCGCGTTCGGTGGGCTTGGACCTGGCGCTGCGAGGCAAGACAGTGTTCGTGGGTGTCACCGCCACGGGGCTGCATGGCCAGAGCACCCTGCCCGGCCAGGTGGCGGTGCCCGGCGTGGAGATTCACGCCTTCGCCCTGGACAACCTGCGGTCGGGCCGGCTGATGCGCTCGTCGGGACTGGTGGCGCTGCTGGGCATTCTGGAGACCGCGGCGGTGCTCGCTGCCTTCGTCTGGCTTTGCCGGCGCGCGCGCACGTCCGGCGCGGTCCTCCGATGGGCGGTGACGCTGGCCGTCCTGCACACGGCGCTGGTGGCGTGGCTGGCGTCGGACCCGGGCTGGGTCATTCCCCTGGTCCCCGCGTGGGTGGGCCTCATCCTGATGCTGGTGGTGGATGCGGCGTCGCGCGCGCAGGAGATGGGCCGGCAGCGCGGCGCCCTCCGCCGGCTCTTCATCCGCTACCCCCAGGCATCCGTGGAGCCAGCGGCGCCGCAGCGAGACGCCCAGCGCGCCCGCGCCGACGCAATGCACCAGGACTAGCGACTAGCCAAACAAACGCTCCGGGCGAACCCGCGCCACACGAAGCCTTGAGCCAGGCAGCAGCCGTGGCAGCATCCTCGCTCCTGCATGCGCCGCTACGCCCTCATCGCCGAGCCCGACCCACAGCGAGCCGCTGGCCTCTTGTCCCTGATGACGGAGGAAGGCCTGGAAGGCGTCGTCGCCAAGGATGGAGCGGGAGCCCAAGATGTCGTGCGCCAGCGCGGTGCGCCCCTGCTGCTCATCACGGACCTGGCGCTGCCCCTGCTGGATGGATTCGCGTTGCTGACGTGGCTTCGGGAACAGGAGGACTCCGCCGCAACGCAGGTCGTGGTGG
This sequence comes from Myxococcus sp. AB036A, assembly GCF_006547355.1. Lineage (NCBI taxonomy): Bacteria > Pseudomonadati > Myxococcota > Myxococcia > Myxococcales > Myxococcaceae > Myxococcus > Myxococcus sp. AB036A. The sequence goes on from NZ_VHLC01000018.1 coordinate 23,129, forward strand.
TCACTGCCTTCGACGAGCTGCGCGTCCGCGCATGGCAGCTCAAGGAGGCGCTGGGCATCCATGCGTTGCTCAGTCGCCGGGCCTCCTCGGAGGTGATGCGGGACACGCTGCGTCGCGTACTCGCAGGACAGCTCGCGCCACAGCCGCCTTCGGCGGAGGGGGCCGCGGAGCAGGAGCGGCAACGGCTGGCGAGCATCGCGGCCATGCACCTGGTCGACAACGGACCGCCTGAGGCGGAGCTCCAGCAGCTCGTGAAGGAGGTCGCCCAGGCCTTCGGTGTTCCCGTGGCGCTGCTGACGCTGGTGCTGGGCGAGCGCCAGTGGTTCAAGGCCCACGTCGGCCTGCCCCCCACCCTCGCGAAGGACCGGGGCACGCCTCGTGACTGGGCGTTCTGTCACCACGTGGTGCAGGGGCGCGAGCCGCTCGTCGTACCGGACGCCCGGCGCCATCCCTACTTCCGTGACAACCCGCTGGTGCGCGACGGCATCGTGGGCAGCTACGCGGGCGCACCGCTGCTGACGTCCACGGGCGAAGTCCTGGGCTCGCTGTGCGTCATCGACACGCGCCCGCTCGTCCTGGGAGCCGAGGACCTGGCCGCGCTGCGGGAGCTCGCGAACCGTGTCGCGGAGGACCTGGAACAACGGGCCCGGATGGAACCGGCCACCGGAAAGGCCCAGCCAGAGCCCGCGCTCACCGAAGCGTCGGCCCTGGGGCTCCTGCGTGATGCGGTGCAGGCCCTGGATGTAGCGGCCCTGGTCGTAGCGCCTGGACGCAAACCGCACGCGTGCAACACCGCGATGACGGACCTGCTGGGCCTGCCGCCGGCGCCCTTCCCGGCCATGACGTTCGATGCCTTCTGCCAGCACGTCGCGGGACTCACCGCGGACCCGGCGAGCACGCTGCGGCAGCTCGACCTGGCCTCCGAATCGTCCCGAGGCCTCCGCCTGACGCTGGTCCTGGAGCGGCCCCAGCCGCACCGGCTGCGCTGGGTGGCGCGGCCCTTCCCCATCCCTGGCGGCATGGCGCAGATGCTGACGCTCGCCGACATCGGACACACCCGGCCAGCCCGTGAGGAGCGGGAGCGGCAACACCGGGTGGACGCGCTGACGGGACTGGTGTCGCGGCGCGCGGGCGAGGAACGGGTGCTGCGCGAGATTGGCCGCTGCCGCAGGGATGGCATGCCCTTCAGCGTGCTGCTCGCGGACCTGGTGGGGCTGGGGCGCATCAACGCGACTCGAGGTTTCGACGCGGGGGACGCCACGCTGCGAGACGGAGCCCGCATCACCGAAGCCCTGGGCGTCCCGGGAGGCTTCGCGGTGCGCTGGGAAGGTGGGACGTTCCTCCTGGCCCTTCCAGGCGTGGACGCGGCGCGGGCCGAAGCATTGCACCAGAAGCTGCGCGACCCCCCTGGCGCACCCGATGTGGTGTCCGCCACCGTCACCGTCGAGGGTGAGGAAGACCCTCAGGGGACGCTGGCCCGAGCCCAGGCAGCGCTCATCCGGGCCAAGACGGAGCACCGGCCGCGGCGGCTGGCATGAGCCACGCTGGAACCCTTCACCGCGACGAGGAGCATCGCATGTCGACGCCCGTGCCCGACCGCCTCCGCCTGCCCTTCCACTTCGACGCCGCGCCGCTCCAGCAGGAGCTCGCGGCATTGCCCGCCGAGGCGTGGGTTCCCCACTTCAACAAGCGCGAATACGAAGGAGAGTGGAGCGGTGTGCCCCTGCGCTCCATTGGCGGCATGGAAGGCCGCATCTATCCGGACCCGACAGGGCGCGAGCGCTACGCCGACACGCCCCTGCTGGCGCGCTGCCCCGCGTTCCGCGCCGTGCTCGCCACGTTCCAGTGTCCCATCGGCGCCGCGCGTCTGCTGAAGCTCGCGGCGGGCGCGCGCATCCGCGAGCACACCGATTACAACCTGGGTTTCGAGGACGGCGAGGTGCGGCTCCACGTCCCCATCACCACGCACCCCGACGTGGCCTTCTTCCTCGGCGGCGAGCGAGTCGTCCTCCAGCCCGGTGAGTGCTGGTACCTGGACTTCAACCGTCCCCACCGGGTGGACAACCCCAGCGACACCGACCGCGTCCATCTGGTGCTGGACTGCGATGTGAATGACTGGCTGCGAGACGTCTTCACGCGGGCCGTGAATGGGCGCTGAGGCTTTCGAATGCTTCCGTCTCCGCGTGCTGGAGGACGTCACGCTCCAGGATGCACTGCGCGAGACTCCGGACACCGCGGCCTTCGTGGCACGCGCCATCGAGCTGGGCGCCGCGCACGACTGTCACTTCACCGCCGAGGACATCCACGAAGCACTGCGCGCCGCTCGCCGGGTCTGGCGGGAGCGATGGATATGACACCGGACCTCGAGGGCTGGATGCCCGCGCGCATCCACGTGGACGGCGGACAACCGCGGGTGGACTGGTGCCACATGGGAGGCCAGCGATTCACGGACCCATTCTTCGACGAGACGCTGGAGCGGAGGCTCCGCCACCCATTCGCCCTGCTCTTCCGGCATCAGACGTCCATGGACGCACTGGTGGCACGACAGGCCGCGAAGCCCGGCCTGCCGGTGCGCGGGCTCGTCTTCCACATGTCCCGCTGCGGTTCCACGCTGGTGGCGCAGTTGCTGGCCGCGCTGCCGCGCCACATCGTGCTGTCCGAAGCCGGCCCCGTGGACACGGTGCTGCGCGCGCACCAGTACTTGCCAGGCGTCACGGACGCGCAGCGCATCGAATGGCTGCGCGCGGTGGTGGGAGCCCTCGGACAGCAGCGGCATCCGGAGGAGCACGCGGTGTTCCTCAAGCTGGACGCGTGGCACATCCTGGAGCTCCCGCTGCTCCAGCGCGCCTTCCCTGGCGTGCCGTGGATGTTCCTCTACCGGGACCCGGTCGAGGTCATGGCGTCGCACCAGAACCACCGGGGCGCGCACATGCTTCCGGGACTGCTGAACCCCGCGCACCTGGGCCTGGATCCCGGGCAACTCGAAGGCATGCCCCTGGACGAGTACGGTGCGCGCGTCCTCGCGGCCATTTGCGACGCGGGCCTCCAAGGGTATCGCGCGCGAACAGCCCAAGCGCGACTGATGGACTACCGGCAGCTCCAGCCGGAAGGCCTGCGAGTGCTCACGGAGCTGTTCGCTCTCGAGCTGAAGGCCGAGGACACCCCGCGCTTGCGCGACGTCCTGGAGCGAAATGCCAAGAACCCCGTGCTGCCATTCGAGGACGACACGGAGGAGAAGGCTCGCCGCGTCTCATCGCATGGGCGGGCCCTGGCGGAGCAATGGGGCCGTCCCATCCACGACGCGCTGGAAGCCGAACGCCTGCGCGGGAATGTCGGGCCGTAGCGCGAGACACCTACGCCCGGCGCTACCGGACCAGGGACGCCTGTGCAGCATTGCCTGTGGTCACCGCCATGCTCCGGCCGAAGTCCCGTGGCACTCCAGCCGCCACGGCGAACTCGCTCAGTGCCGTCCCCATGCCGCGACGGCGCCCTGGATGAGCTTGGCGAGCAACATGACGAAGCCCCGCGGCACTCCAACCGGCACGGCGAGCGAGCTCAGTGCCGTCCTCGCCCCGCGACGGCGTCCTGGATCAGCCCGGCGAGCAGCATGACGAAGCCCCGCGGCACTCCAACCGCCACGGCGAGCTCGCTCAGTGCCGTCCCTGCGCCGCGACGGCGTCCTGGATGAGTCCGGCGAGCAGCATGAGGGACTTCGGATCCTTGCTCGCGCGCACGCGCCAAGAGCCGGCGCGGGTATGCAGCACCAACCGGTAGGACTCCTCGGCGAGCACGAGCCGCGCGATGCAGCCGAAGATGACCATGACGACGGCGATCAGCGCCGCCTCATAGACCCCCTTCGCCGTGCTGCTGGAGACGGACAGCGCGGACAGGGCCGGCAGCCCCACGCTCATGCACAGGCCCAGCGTGGCCAGCACAGGAACCATGCGAGGCGTGCGCCGCACCGTCTCCACCCGCTGGACGTCCGCGAGCAGCAGCGTCCGGCCCCGGGCGACGACCCGCTCGGTCGTCACCCGCAGGCCGGCATCCTGAAAGAGCGGCACTTCGGAAGGAGCGGGCGGCGCCACGAACGGGCGGTCCGGAAACGCGGGAGTGGCGGGCACCGCGGACACGGCGAGAGGCTCAATCATGGGGCGACTCGGTGGACGGCGGCACGGCCCCGCCGGGAGAGATGAATACGGAACTCGGATGACCTGGAACGTGGGCCAGCAACACGCGGCGCAGCTCACCGAGCGGCCCGCCCAGCGCGAAACAGTCGCGGGCGCCCAGCCGCAGGGCGAGTCCCATCAGCCGCTCATCGGCGAAGGGCACCAGAACGATGATGGGCCCCTGGGGCGAAAGCTCCCGGGCGCGCTGAAGCCGACGCTGGAGACTCTCACCGCGCTCGACGTGGACGAGCACGAGGTCCGGACACCCACCAGCCGGCGCGCCCGACTCCAGCGCGATGCCCAGCTCGGCCAGCACGTCCATCAGGAGCGAGCTGAGCGACGCATCCCCTCCGAGCAGGAGGGCACGGGCAATGGACGAGGACTTCACGTTGCAACATCAAGCAATGCCCATGCCCGCTGTCCCCACCCCGAGAGCCCCGGGCAACGTGCGGGCGAACCGTTGCATCACGCCAGACGTCCCTGGCGGATTACCACGGTGTCTCGCGCGCCCCTACCCGCGCTCCCGCTCGCGGCGATGGATGGTGGACACATCGATGCCGAGCACCTCCGCGGCGCGCGTCTTGTTCCCGCCGCAGCGTGTCACCATCCACGCGATGTACTCCGCCTCCAGCCGCCGCAGGGGCCACAGCGCGTGCTGCGCCATCACCAAGGGCTGCACCTCCGGCGCCTCGGGTGGCAGGTGTGGGCGCAACTCCTCCAGCCCCACGACTTCGCTCGCCACCATCACCGCCAGCCGCTCTATCAGGTTCTCCAGCTCACGCACGTTTCCCGGCCAAGGCAAGGTCGCGAGCGCGGCCACCGCCTCCGGAGACAGGGACTGCATGCGGGAGCGAGGGTTGCGCGCGCGGGCGCGAGCCGTGAAGTGCTCCACCAGCAAGGGGATGTCCTCGCGCCGCTCCGCCAGCGGAGGCAACAGCAGTGTCACGACATTGAGCCGGTAGAACAGGTCCGCGCGGAAGCGACCCTCGCGCACGCGGGCGTCCAGGTCCTGGTGCGTGGCGGCGACGATGCGCACGTCCACGGTACGGCTGCCGTCGGCGCCCACCGCGCGCACCTCGCCGTCCTCCAGTACGCGCAGCAGGCGGGCCTGGAGCTCCAGCGGCATGTCGCCAATCTCGTCCAGGAACAGCGTGCCCCCATCCGCCTCCACGAAGAGGCCGCGACGGGCGTGGGTAGCGCCGGTGAAGGCCCCCTTGAGGTGACCGAACAGCTCGCTCTCCAGCAAGTCATGTGGCAGCGCCGTGCAGTTGACCGCCACGAAGGGCCCGGAGGCGCGAGGCCCCTGGAAGTGCAGCGCGCGCGCCACCAGCTCCTTGCCGGTGCCGCTCGGGCCTCGCAGCAGCACCGCCGCCTGGGCGTAGGCCACGCGGTCGATGAGTTCGTAGAGGTTCCGCATCGCCGCGCTTCGGCCCACCAGCGCCCCCAGCCCGCTGCGCTCGGCCGCGGCGCGCCGCAGTGCCCGGTTCTCCACCTGGAGCCTGCGCTCCTTCAAGGCGCGCTCGAGGAAGAGCAGCACCTCATCCAAGCGGAAGGGCTTGGTGAAGTAGTGGTACGCGCCGCGCTTCATCGCCTCCACCGCGCTCTCCACGCCGCCGAAGGCCGTCATCATCAACACGGGGATGTCCGCGTCGAGCGCCCGCACGGCCTCCAGCACGTCCAGGCCGTCCACCCCTTCCATGCGCAAGTCACACAGCACCGCGTCGTAGGCCTGTGCGCGCGCCATCCGGATGGCCTCCTCGCCGCCCGTGGCCAGGTCCACGACGTAGCCCGCGTCCGTGAGGGGCTCTCGCAGCATGAGGCCCATCTCCACGTGGTCATCGACGACCAGGATGCGTCCTTCAACCGACATACCGCTCCTCCGCGCTGGGCTTCGCGATGGGCCAGAGCACGGTGACGCAGGTGCCCCGGCCCTCCTCGCTCTCCAGCTCCAGCCGGCCACCATGGTTGCGCACGACGTGAGCCACCATCGTCAGGCCCAGTCCCGTGCCCTGTCCCCGCTTCTTGGTGGTGAAGAAGGGGTCGAATACCTGATTGAGGTGCTCCCGGGGAATGCCGCAGCCGTCGTCGCGGAGGGTGAGCGCCACCAGCCCCCACGGCTCCGCCTCTGGCACCGCCGCTGACAGCGTCACCTGCCCGCCCTCGCCACACGCATGGCAGGCGTTGAGCGCCAGATTCACCAGCACCTGCTGGAGCTGGTCCGGGTCCGCGGCCAATGGAGGCAGCGTCTCCGGAACGGTCACCTCGAAGCGAACCCCGCGCCGCTCCACCTCCATGCGCAGCAACTCCTGGACGTCCTGAAGCAGGGAGATGAGCGGCACCGGCCGCACCGCCGTGGGCTGGAGGCGCGAGAAGTCCAGAAGCTGCCGCAGCGTGCGGCTCACCCGGTCAATCTGCTCGATGATGACGGCGATGCCAGGGCCCTGCGGGTGTTCCTTGCCCAGCTTGCCCAGCACGTACTCCGCGCGCCCACGCACCACACCCAGCGGCGTGCCAATCTCATGCGCGATACCGGCGGCGAGCACACCCACCGTGGCCAGCTTCTCCGCGCGCAGCAACTGCGTCTCCAGCGCGCGCACGTTGCTCAGGTCCTCCACCACCAACAAGGTCTGGACCTCCGGGTGGCGCGCCTCCAGCGGCACCGCGTGGAGATTGAAGCGGCCCTCCTCGCCAAAGAGCACCAGCGTCTCTCCCAGGATGCCATGCGCGCGCGACTCGCTCGCGGCGGCCTCCACCAGGGCGCGAATCCGGGACACCACGGGTGCCGGGGCCTGGGGGAACGCCGTCTCCAACGGCGCGCCAATGGCGTCCGGAGGCATGCGCTCACGGAGCACCTGGTTCACCGCGCTGATGCGCCCGTCCACGGTGAGCGCCAGCACCCCAGAAGGAATGTGGTCGAGAATCTTCTGTGTCTTGTCGTGCAGGTGCGCCAGCTGGTCCGCGTGCTGACGGCTCTCTCGCAAGGCGGCCGCGCGGCGCTGCGCCAGCACCACGTACACGGCGAACGTCACCAGGAAGAGCGCCACGAGCAGCGCCGCTGCCAGGAGCCGCCAGATGAGGGCCTGCTGATGCGATCGCAGCGTCGCGGTAGACACCAACGTGGCCGCGGCCCAATGGCTGCCACCGCGGACGCGGATGGGCGTGAACACGGCGATGGCCTCCGAGCGGCCCAGGCCCAATCGCTCGGCCTCCTCCGCGCGCAGCGGCAACGCGCCGCGCTCCCCCTCGCGCATGCGAGCCGCCAGCGTCGTGAAGCCCGGCACCCACGCGCCCTCCGTCTCCAGCCGCCGGAACCAGTCCGCCAGGGTGGGGTCGCTGGCGGAGGTCGGATGACCATAGGTGCCCAGGAGCAACAGCCGCGCGTCCGGGTCCGACGTCACGATGCGCAGCGGCGTGAAGAAGGATGTCGTGTCGACGAGCACCGCCACCGCGCCCTCGGGCCGGCCTTGCTCATCCACGGGCAGCGCCGTGGCCATGACCCGCAGCGAGTCCAAGCCCCCATCCTCCATGGGAGGTGACAGCGTGACGTCCCCCGGCGGCCGCAGCAGGGCCCGCCGGGCCGCCTCCGCCATCTGCGCCAGCACGGGCGCTCGCGCCACCTGCTTGCCCATGCGCCGGTCCAACATGCGCAGCCATTCCTTGCCGCTGGCGTCGTAGGCGATGAGGACCTTGTACTGGCCCACCGCCTCCAACAGGGCCCGCATCTCCCGCCGGTGCTCCGCCAAGGTGCCGGGCTGGGACATCAGCTCCCCGGCGAAGCGCAGGTCCTCCGCCACGTCCTCCAGCGTCTCCGCCACCCCGCGTGTGGCCTCATCCAACTGGGCCTGGCGCTCCACCGCGAACTGGTGCCACTGCGCCTCCCGGTTGCGCTCCAACAGGGTGAACACCCCCACCCCCACCGTCGTGAGGGCGACACAGAGCAACAGGATGGGGACGAGGGCGTACCGCATGGCCCGCGGAGTCTAACCGCCAGCCCCTCCCCAACCCCTTGAAATAGCAGGGAAATCAGGAGGCTCGCCGGCCCGGGGGCCGACTTTGGCGATTGACACCCCGCGTCGGGCGCTGCTACCTACCGGTCGGTAGGTCTCCAGAAGGGAGCAGACGTGACGAACACCGGAGGACGGAAGCCGGACGAGGGCGAGCGCTACCGAGCCATCCTTGAAACGGCGGCGCGGCTCATCTGTGACCGGGGGTACGAGGGCACGTCGATGCAGGAGATCGCCGCCGCGTGCCGGATGACGAAGGCGGGCCTCTACCACCACATCCAGAACAAGGAGCAGCTGCTCTTCGCCATCATGAACTACGGGATGGACCTGTTCGAGGAGCAGGTCCTCTCGCGGGTGCAGGACATCGCGAATCCGGTGGAGCGGCTTCGCGCGTGCATGCGCCACAACATCCTGCTGGTGACGCGGGGGTGGAGCAAGGAGGTCATCATCATCCTCCACGAGCACGCCACGCTCACCGGCGAGACGCGCGCCTTCATCGACGCCCGGAAGAAGAAGTACGTGGACTTCCTGGAGGAGGCCTTTTCGCAGGCCTCGCAGCAGGGCCTCATCCGCCCCGTGGACCCGACGGTGGGCGCCTTCTCGTTCCTGGGAATGGTGCTGTGGATCTACAAGTGGTTCAAGCCGGACGGGCGCCTCACAGATGAGCAGATCGCCGACGGCATGGTGGGCATGTTGTTCCCGCCCTTCGCCGCCGCTGGGGACACCGCTGGACAGGCAGGGCCCTCCCCGTTGCGCATGGTGCCGAGCGTGTCGGCCACCGGCACGGATTCGGAGGGTGCATGAAGACGGCGCGTTGGTGCTCGCTGGAGGAGGCGGTGGCTTCCATTCCGGATGGCGCGTCGCTGGCCACCGGCGGCTTCATGCTGGGTCGCGCCCCCATGGCGCTGGTGATGGAGCTCATCGCGCAGGGCAAGCGCGACCTGGGCCTCATCTCCCTCCCCAACCCGCTGCCCGCGGAGTTCCTCGTGGCGGGCGGCTGTCTGGGCAGGCTGGAGATTGCCTTCGGCGCGCTGAGCCTCCAGGGCCGCGTGCGTCCCATGCCCTGCCTCAAACGGGCCATGGAGCAAGGCACACTCGCCTGGCGCGAACATGATGGCTACCGCGTCGTCCAGCGGCTGCGCGCCGCGTCCATGGGGCTGCCCTTCATCCCCGCGCCGGACGCGGACGTGTCCGGGCTGGCGCTGACGGAGCCGCCTCCCACGGTGGAGGACCCCTTCACCGGCCTGCGCGTGGCGGTGGAGCCTGCCTTCTATCCGGACGTGGCGCTGCTCCACGCGCGTGCCGCGGACGAGCGCGGCAACCTCTACATGGAAGACCCGACCACGGACCTGCTGGTGGCGGGCGCGGCGAAGCGGGTGATTGCCACGGTGGAGGAACGAGTGGCGAAGCTGCCTCGCGCCACCCTGCCCGGCTTCCAGGTGGACCGCATCGTCCTGGCGCCCGGCGGCGCCCTGCCGACCGGCTGCGCCGGGCTCTACCCGCACGACGACGGGATGCTGGCCCGCTACCTGTCGCTGGCGGAGACGGGCCGTGAAGCGGAGTTCCTGGAAACGGTGCTGACGCGGAGGGCGGCATGAGCGCGACGCTGGACATCACCCCCGCGGAGACCGTGGTCTCCCTGCTGGCGCGGCAGATTGATGACGGCGGCGTGGTGGCCACGGGCGTGGCGTCACCGCTGGCCATCCTGGCCATCGCCGTGGCGCGCGCGACGCACGCGCCGGACCTGACGTACCTGGCCTGCGTGGGCTCGTTGGATCCGGAGATTCCCACGCTGCTGCCCTCCTCCGAGGACCTGGGCTACCTGGATGGCCGGTCCGCGGAAATCACCATTCCGGACCTGTTCGACCACGCGCGGCGCGGCCGGGTGGACACCGTCTTCTTCGGTGCGGCCGAGGTGGATGCCGAGGGCCGCACCAACATGACGGCCAGCGGCAGCCTGGACAAGCCGCGGACGAAGTTCCCCGGCGTGGCGGGCGCCGCGACGCTGCGGCAGTGGGTGCGCCGGCCGGTGCTGCTGGTGCCGCGCCAGTCGCGCCGCAACCTGGTGCCGGAGGTGCAGGTCGCCACCACGAGAGATCCGCGCCGGCCGGTGACGCTCATCTCCGACCTGGGCGTGTTCGAACTGGGCGCTTCCGGCGCGCGGCTGCTCGCGCGACACCCCTGGGCCTCGGAGGAGCACATCGCGGAGCGCACGGGCTTCGCCTTCCAGGTCTCCGAAGCGCTGTCCGTCACCTCGCTGCCGGATGCCCGGACGGTGGCGGCCATACGCGCCATCGACCCGCACGGCTACCGCGACGCGCTCGTCGGCGCCTGAGCAGGGCCGTTCCCCTTCCACGAATTCAGATGCACGGAGGCACCCCGATGAAAGCCGTCGTACTGCGCAGCTTTGGTGAAGCGGGCAACCTGAAGATGGAGACCGTGCCCATGCCCCGTCCCGGGCGTGGCGAGGTCCTCCTGCGCGTGCATGCCTGCGGCGTCTGCTACCACGACGTCATCAACCGCCGAGGCAACCTGCCCCGCACCAGCGTGCCCGCGATTCTTGGCCACGAGGCCGCGGGTGAAGTCATTGAAGTCGGCCCGGACACGCCGGGCTGGAAGACGGGCGACCGCGCCGCGACGCTCCAGCGCATGTCGTGTGGCGACTGTGCCCTGTGCCGCAGCGGCCGAAACAGCCTCTGCAAGACGGACAACCGCTTCTTCGGCGAGGAGCTGGCCGGTGGCTACGCCCAGTTCATGGTGGCCCCCGTCGGCGGCCTGGGCCGGGTGCCCGCGTCGCTGCCCTGGAACGAGGCGGCCACGGTGTGCTGCACCACCGGCACGGCCGTCCACACGGTGCGCACGCGTGGCAAGGTGCGCGCGGGCGAGACGGTGCTCATCACCGGCGCCAGTGGCGGCGTGGGCTTGTCCTCCGTGCAGCTCGCGCGGCTGGACGGCGCGCGCGTCATCGCGGTGACGTCCAGCGAGGCGAAGGTGCAGGCGCTGAAGGAGGCGGGCGCGGACGAGGTCATCGTGTCGCGCGGGCTGGACTTCGCGTCGGATGTCCGCAAGCGCACCCAGGGCGCGGGCGTGGACATGGCCGTCGAAATCGTCGGCAGCGCCACGTTCGACCAGACGCTGAAGTCCATGGCGCCCGGAGGCCGCGTGGTGGTGGTGGGCAACCTGGAGTCGGGGATGGTGCAGCTCAACCCGGGGCTCGTCATCGTCAAGGAGCTGGAGATCCTGGGGGCCTACGCCACCACGCAGGCGGAGCTGGACGAGGCCCTGCGCCTGACGGCCACCGGCGGCGTGCGGCAGTTCGTGACGGACGCGGTGCCCCTGGCCGAGGCCGCGAAGGCCCACTTCCGGCTGGAGAACCGCGAGGTGGCGGGCCGGCTGGTGCTGGTGCCCCCTGAGGCGTGAGCGAAGCGGCGGCTGGAATCCAGAGCACGACAAGGAATCGAGGAGTCCGATGAAGAAGCGCGTGGGAATCGAAGCGTTGGCGGTCGCGGTGCCGTCCCGGTACGTGGACATCGAAGACCTGGCCCGGGCACGGGGCGTGGACCCGGCCAAGTACACGGCGGGCCTGGGCGCCAAGGAGATGGCCGTCACCGACCCCGGCGAGGACACCGTGGCCCTGGCGGCCACCGCGGCGGCCCGCCTCATCCGTCAGCAGGACGTGGACCCGTCTCGCATCGGCATGCTGGTGGTGGGCACGGAGACGGGCATCGACCACTCGAAGCCCGTCGCCTCGCACGTGCAGGGCCTGCTGAAGCTGCCGCGCACCATGCGGACCTATGACACGCAGCACGCCTGTTACGGCGGCACCGCCGGGTTGATGGCGGCGGTGGAGTGGATTGCGTCCGGCGCGGGCGCGGGCAAGGTGGCCGTGGTGGTGTGTTCGGACATCGCGCGCTACGGACTGAACACCGCGGGCGAGCCCACCCAGGGCGGCGGCGCGGTGGCGCTGCTGGTCTCCGAGCAACCCGACCTGCTCGCCATGGACGTGGGCCTCAACGGCGTGTGCACCATGGACGTGTATGACTTCTGGCGGCCCGTGGGCCGGCGGGAGGCGCTGGTGGACGGGCACTACTCCATCACCTGCTACCTGGAGGCCCTGTCCGGCGCTTACCGGGGCTGGCGCGAGAAGGCCCTGGCGGCGGGCCTGGTCCGCTGGTCGGACGCGCTGCCTGGCGAACAGTTGGCGCGCATCGCCTACCACGTGCCCTTCTGCAAGATGGCCCGAAAGGCGCACACCCAACTGCGCCTGTGCGACCTGGAGGATGCGCCGGACGCGGCGGCGTCGACGGCGGAGTCGCGGGAGGCGCAGGCGAAGTCGGCCGCCAGCTATGACGCCCAGGTGGCGACTTCACTGGGACTCAACTCGCGCATCGGCAACGTGTACACCGCGTCCCTCTACCTGGCGCTGGCGGGCCTGCTGCACCGCGAGGCCGGCGCGCTGGCGGGACAGCGAATGGGCCTGCTGTCCTACGGCAGCGGCTGCGCGGCCGAATTCTACTCCGGCACGGTGGGCGAGAGGGCCGCCGAGCGGATGGCGAAGGCGGACCTGGAGGGCGTGCTGGCCCGGCGCGAGCGCGTCTCCATCGAGGAATACGAGCGCCTGATGAAGCTGCCGGCGGATGCCCCCGAGGCCGTGGCCCCGCCGCCCGGTGCCTTCCGGCTGACGGAGATTCGCGACCACCGCCGCCAGTACGCCGAAGGGAACTGACGCAGGGCGCCGGGCGCCCATCCCAGACGCGTGACGAGGCACCGGCAGGCTTCCCGGTGCCTCCCCTTCCGCCGCCGTCTCCCTACCGTGAATCTCGAAACCCCTGCCTCGACGAACGGGGCACGGCTGAAAGGAGACGGAATCATGGCGGACCTACCTGCCCGCAGAGGCGGAGGCATGCTGGGAGCCCCGCGCGGCTGGGACCCCTTCGAGCGCATGCAGGAGCTCTTGGGATTCGACCTCGGCCGGATGCTCGGCCCCCAGGGCACACGGGAAGGCGGCTTCGTGCCCGACTTCGAGGTGAAGGAGACCCAGGATGCCTTCATCTTCAAGGCCGATGTCCCCGGCGTGGAGGAGAAGGACCTGGAAATCACCCTCGCGGAGAACCGGCTGACCATCAGCGGCAAGCGGGAAGAAGAGCGCCGCGACGAAGGCGACCGCTACTACGCCTACGAGCGCAACTATGGCTCGTTCAGCCGGACCTTCACGCTCCCCCGAGGCGTGAATGCCGACGACGTCCAGGCGGACTTCAAGAGTGGCGTCCTCAACGTGCGCATCCCCAAGAAGTCCGAGGAACAGCCCAAGCGCATCAAGGTCGGCGGTGGCGAACGCAGTGACAAGGCGAAGGCCTGAGCCACTTCGCTGAGCAACCCGGGGGCCCCTCCGGGTGAGCCCGGCGAATCGGCGCCTTAAGGCAAACAACGGGATGGACGCCTCCGGACACCCGCGCTTCGGGTGGCAAGGGTCGCCCGGAGGCGTCCGCGCATTGCGACCCGCACAGTCGCGGCATATACACGGGACATCGTGTCTGGACTTTCGCGGCTCCTCGCGCTCGCGCTGTTGCTCCTCTGGCAGGCTGTCGCCAGTGGCGCGGGCGGGCTCGGGCACTACTGCGAGAAGCAGGTCCACTCACGGGCCCCCAAGTGCGAGTGCCCCCACGGGGCCGTGCACTCGGAGGCGGCGGACCAGGGGCTTCCGGTCCTGCACGCGCAATGCTGCGAAGCGCCACACTGGGATTTGCCCGCCCCCACCGAAGCGGGCTCCGCCAGTTACGCCCCCTTCATCCAAGCCCCTACCGTCCTCGTTCCCGCCGCCTGGCTGCCCAACCCGCCGCTCCTGAGCGGGCCACGGCCTTCCCTCGCGCGAAGGGACGCACCTCCCGGTCAGGGCCTCCCTGTCTTCCTCCGCATCCGCACGTTGCTGATTTGAGCCGAGCGCCTCCGCGTTGACGCTCGATATCGGCTGTCCTGGCACCGCCCGCGCGCAGCGCGCGTGGCAACGGGACACGTCCGCCATCGAGCCCCCATGCCGAATGCGCTGTTTTATCAAATCAATGACGACAGGAGTCGCGACGTGGACATGATCTGGGAGCTGATAGTCGGAACCGTGCTGTTGACCCTTCTCATCGTGGTGGTGACACCAGCGATGTGGAGTTCGAGGTTGAGCCTGCGGCAGAAGCTGGGGAAGGACGCCAAACCCACCAGGCCAGACGCCTGAGGCACCGGGAGGGGCGCTTGGGAGAAGCCGGCCGTGTTATGGGACCTGGCACGACAACCGGCTTTTCCCGAAAGAAGGCTACCCAATGATGCGCCGCGCCCTTCCCCTTTCCTTCCTGGCCCCCCTCCTCCTGCTGGCGTCCGCGTGCGCGACCACCGGCACGGCGCCAGCGGAGGCGGACATCCTCCAGCTCGTGAATGACCAGACGGAGGCTTGGAACCGCCAGGACGCGGTGGCCTGGTCCAAGGACTTCGCCCCGGACGCGGCCTTCATCAACATCGTGGGCACCATCTTCGAAGGCCGCGATGAAATCCAGGAGCGCCACGCGGGCATCTTCGCCACCATCTTCAAGGGCAGCCAGAGCCAGGTCACCGTGCGCAAGGTCCAGTTCATCCAGGATGACCTGGCCATTGTCGACACCACGCACGAGGTGACGGGCCATCTCGGCCTGCCCCCTGGCGTCCAGGACACCGAGCCCGGCGTGCTGCGCACGCAGATGCGGTACGTGATGAAGCACGTGAACGGGCAGTGGCAAATCCTGGCCGGCCAGAACACGGACGTGAAGCCCAGGCCCCAGGCGGCCGCGCCCCAGACGCCCTGATGCTCAGTGGGTGGTGGAATCCTCGCGCTGGGCGGCGCGCGCCTGACGGAACAGCGGCGCCAGCGCGGCGAAGCCAGCCACCACCGTGGAGCCGTTGTTGATGACGGCGGCGGCGACGGGCGGCAGCCATCCCAGCGCCGCGAGCACCATGGCCACGGCATTGGGCACCAGCACCAGCCCGAGCCCCAGGTGCACGCGGCTCAGGGTGTCGCGGCCCGCGTCGAACGCCAGCAACAGGTCATCGAGGCTGCCTCGCAGCAGCACCACGTCCGCCGTCTCCAGCGCCACGTCCGTCGCCCCCCTCAAGGAGATACCGACGTCGGCGAGCGCGAGCGCCGGGGCGTCATTGATGCCATCCCCCACCATGGCCACGATGCGTCCCTGGCGCCGGAGCGCGCGCACTTGCGTGGCCTTGTCCTCGGGAAGCAGCTCCGCGATGGCCTCGTCCACGCCCAACCGGCTCGCGACCTCCGCCACCCGCGACGGTGAGTCCCCGGACAGCAGCACGATGCGCCGGCGCCCGTTCTCCTTCAGGGCCTGCACCACGCCCGCGCTCTCCGGCCGCAGTGTCTCCACGTAGCTGATGCACCCGGCCAGCGCGCCATCCACGGTGACCCACAGGGTGGCGACATCGCGCGGCACGGACCAGGCCAGCGCCGAGCCCGCGTCCGTCACGTCCACACCTTGCTGCTGCATCCAGCGCGCGCTGCCCACGCAGACGCGGCGCCCGTTCACCTGAGCGCAGACGCCCCGCCCCAGGACGAACTCCTCCAGTCCCGCCTCGGGCTGCGGCACCTCCACGCCTTGCGTCTGGGCATGCCGGCGCACCGCCTCCGCTACGGGATGAGACTGACGCAGCTCGGCGGCGGCGCTCAGCGACAGCACCTCGCGCGCGTCCCAGCCCCGCGCGGGAATGACGTCCACCACTTCCGGGACACCCAACGTCAGCGTGCCCGTCTTGTCGAAGACGATGGTGTCCGCCTGGGCCAGCCGCTCCAGGTACTGCGCCCCCTTGATGAGGATGCCCTGCCGCGCCGCGAGCGTCATCGCCACCAGCGCGCTCGCCGGCACGACGATGCGGACACCCGTTCCGAAATCCGTGATGAGGATGCTGATGGGCCGTGACGCCTCGCGCGTCCACAGCCCCGTCGCCGCGGCGAGCCCGAAGGTCGGCAGCACGACGCCGTTCGCCACCGAGTCCACCTTCGCCTGCAGCGTCATGGGCTTGGCGCCTGCGCCTTCGAGGATGTGGAGAATCTTGGCCGCCGTGGTCTCCACGCCGGCGCGCACCACCCGCACCCGAAGGCTGCCCTCGCCCACCACAGACGCGGCCAGCACGCGGTCTCCCACCTCGCGGACGCGAGGCTCTGATTCACCCGTGAGCGCCTTCTCATCCACCCACGCGGTGCCGGCCACCACCGTCCCGTCGGCGGGCACACTCTCCCCCGAGTGCACGACGATGAGGTCGCCCTCCTTGAGCCGGTCCGCCCGGACCTGCTCCACCTCTCCGTCCACCCGCAGCCGCCAGGCGTACAGCACCTCCAGCCGCATCAACCGGGAGATGGCGGACCGGGCGCGGTCCGCGCTGCGCTCAATCAACAAGTCGCCAACGCCCAGCAGGGAGGTGATGAGCGCCGCGGTCCGCACCTGCCCCGTGGCCAGGGACACCCCCACCGCCACCAGGTCGAGCAGGTCCACGGTGATGCGCCGCTCCGCGACGGACTGGAAGGCGCGCTGTGCCAGCGGCAGGCTCGTCAACGCGACGCCCGTGGCCAACACGGGCATGGGCGCCGCATTCACGACGCACGCGGCGAGCACCGCGGAATTGAAGACCGTGGCGGCCCATTCCCGCCGGGGCGGCTCGGGCGCGGCGGGCCAGGTGGACGGGTCGCTCGTGCGCAGGGCCGCCATCAACTGGCTCGCGTTGAGCATCTCCGGGTCGAAGCTCACCACCAGCGAATGGATGGCCGGCGAGGCGCTCGCCTTGTGCACCCCCGCCAGCGTCGCGGCCCAGGCCGCCAGCTTGAGGATGTCGTCGTCCTCGAGCCCCCGGACGTGCAGGCGCACGCGCCCGGGCACTGCGTGCAGCACCTCCACCTGGAATGGCTTGGGCGGAAGCTGGTGCAACGTGAAGGCGAAGTCCCGCACCCGCAGCGCGAACGCGCCAGGGAAGCGCGAGGACTCCTGGTAGTGCACCTTGACCAGGCCCGTGCTGCGCTGACACGTGGCCACCTGCACTTCGGGGCGGGACTCCAGCCAGCCGAGCAACTGGCGCAGCGTCTTGGAATCCTCCGCCGCGCCTCGGATGAGGAGCCGGCCCGGAGCCACGTCCGTGACGTGGACGGACACGGGCCGCTGATGCCCGTCCAGGACATCGTGCGCGCGCCCCTTGAAGCCGCGCGCCATGCCACTCAGGAACTCCACCTCCGCCCGCATGAACGCCCCCCGAGCTGAACGCAGTGCAACCGCGGCCTCACGCGTGGGGCCGGGGCCGGAAGGCCACCGTCCCGCTGACGCGCGCGGCGCCTTCCAGCTCCTGCTCCCGCACACCGTCACGGAACACGCTGTAGGCCCAGTACAGCGCGTTGTCCCAGCGAGGCAGCCAGCCCTTCTGCGACGGGTTCGCCACCAGCGAGTAGATGCCCGTGGCCGTCAGCACCACGGGAATCAACTCGTAGAGGCCCGCCCCCGTCAGCTCACGCGCCAGGCCGTCCAGCCACCGCGCGCCGCTCACCACGTGCTCGGCCGGGGCCATCCGCGACTTCGCCATGAACTTGGCGTCGACGATGCCGTCCAGGCCCGCCGTGTCGACGATGGTCGCCAGGAGTGATTCCACGTCGGCCTCGTCCGGGCTGTATTCGACGAGCAAGCTGCCCGTGAGTGGAGAATGGACGGTGCCGAACACGCCTTGCGTCTCCCCCAGCTCACCGCGCACGCGGTCCGCGAGGTCCGAGTCATCTCGGAAGCAGCTCGCGCGCACACGAAGCCGGCCCGGGGAGTGGTGCACGAGCAACAACCACTCCCCTTCGATGGCGCCCGAGTCCGGGTCGAGCCTCATGCGTGCCCCTCTCGGCTGTCCGCGATGGGCCGGGCGCCACTGTCCGCCGCACGCCGGTTGTGGGCCTGATGGAGGTTCGCCCGCGAGCGCGCCTCCGCCACCAGGTCGGAGAGGTACTCACGCTCGGTGGCGAAGACCCGCCGCGTCCACGCCACCAAATCAAACGCCGCCGTCGCCACGGAGACGACCGCGCCGCGTGAGTTGTCGACGGTGCTCCGGGCCATCCAGCCGCTGGCCACGCCCGCCAGGAATGCCACCGCCGTCTTCATAGCCCCCCCGGAGCGGCATGGGCGTCAGCGCCCAGCCCGGCGACGGGAGACGACGGCATCCGCCCGTCGCGCGGCTCGAACGCGTCGCCCTGCGGCGCACGAACGACGCCGTGGGTCCGGAACTGCTTCAGCAGGGCCTGCACCCGCTCCCGGCGCAACGGACGGTTGAGCGCGGCGGCGGCCTGCCGCAGCAGCAACCACTCCGCGTTCGACATGGACAGGTCCACCGCGGCAATCACCTCGAGCGCGTGCAGGAAGGCATCCCGCGCGGGCTCGGGTACCTCGTGGAGACGCTCGACCCACTGCGCCTCGTCTTCGCCCAGGCGCTCCAGCAGCCGCTTGCGCGCCGCGGAGGGGCTGTTGCGCAGCAGGTGCGCCAGCATGACCGTCGCCTCGGAACTCAGCACCCCATCCGTTCCGAACAGGCACCAGGCGCCTTCGATGAGCAGCTCCACGCACCGCGCATCCACGGCCCGCACGGCGGAGAACGCATCGTCCAAGGCGCGGCGGTAGCGCGCATACTCCACCGAGGCCTCACCCAGCCGGCGGGTGTGCCGCCAACTGGTGACGGAGGAGGTCAGGACGCTGGCGAAGGGAAGGAGGTTTCGCAGCACGCCCTCTCCCATCAAGCGGTTGCCCAGCTTCCGCTCCGCCGCCTCCGTGTCCTCGGTCAGCATCCGGCCCACGAGCCCCGCACCGCCGTGGTCCGCGTCCTCCCACGTCTCCGAGCCCGACGTGAGGGCGTTCAGGTGGAGCAGATCCCACGGGTCGTCCGGGTCGATGTGCACGCCGAACGCGGACGCCACGTCGCACATCATCCGGGCCTGGATGAGCGAGCGCAGCATCGTGTCCAATCCCATGGCGGCCCCTGCCACGGGGACGGCCACGAGCGCCCCCACGAAGCCAGTGTCCAGGGTGAACATGGCCGCGCTGGTGGAGATACCCGCGGCGCTTGCCCCCACCAGCGCAGCTTCCTTGCTGGCACGCCGGATGAGGGCGTCCGTTTCGGACGCACGGACGGCGGACGCGGTACCAGCGCGCCGCGCCTCGTAGTGACGCACGTAGGCGGTCACCAGCCGGGCGTGCCACGCGCCCGAACGGATGTCTTCGAAGCGCAACTCACGCCCGAGTTTCTCGGCGAAGTCTCGCAACGGGTGCAGTGCGGCCGCCGGCGTGGCGGCGTCTTCCGGATGGAATGGAGCGGTTCGTGTCATGGGCATGAGTGCGGAACAGCCGTGCGCGCCAGACCTGGAGGACGCGACACGGCTGGTGGGGGGTGCATCCGATGTGGGCTTCCAGGAATCGGCGCACTCAAGCTAGGGAGATTCGAGGACCGGGAGAACCGGTCCTGCGGGGCAAGACCTACGCCGCCGGGTTGACGGCTGCCTCAGCGGACGGTGATGGCCGCCCGGGCAGTGCGCAGGAGCTCGGTGAGCTCGACACGCGCCTGCGCCTTCGCCGCCGGGTCTTTCTCGTCCTGACCTCGCTGCGCCACCAGGGCCGTCACCATGGCGCCCGCGGCGGCCTTGGCGCGGGCCCAGGGATTCGTCTCCGCGTCCACTTCGTGCGTCGTCACCGCGGCCCAGACTTCACACAGGTGGCTGGCCGCGTCCGCGAACGCGGCGACGGCGGTCTTCTGTTCGAGGATGGACGCGTTGCGCAGGTCCCCCAACGCCCCCGCGATGACATGCCCCTGACGATAGGCCTCACTGCGGGCCTGGGCGAAGAGGTCCGCGGCGGCGGCGGCGCCCTCGACACGCGTCGCGGCCAGCCGCAGCCACTCCGCACAAATCTGGAAGGCCGTGGGCTCGGGGAACCGCGCTGTCAGCCAGCCCAACAAGGGATAGAGGTACTCGGAGCGCTGCCAGGCCTCGTCCACGGAGCCGCAGGCCAGGCCCGACTTCTGGAACATGCCGAGCAGGAACGCATCAGGGGATTCACTCATCGCGGCGCCCACTCTCCCCTCGCGGTAGCCCTGGGACAACCCCGAACGTGGCGCGACTGCGCGCCCGTGGGCTCGGCCATCTCCCCACGAAGCGCATGTTTGCGCCGATGTCCCCGCGCCCGTGCCCCGCGACGAACAGGATTCACGTAGGTGCGACTGACGCGTCAAGCGCCTCCACTTGACGTGTCATGACCCGAACCGAGCCTGCTGTTGCGCGGACAAGCACGTGAATCGATTGGGCAGCAATCCGGCATGTGGATTGCTGACGGCCTCCGCACTTGAAACGGGAGGTTGCATTGCGATTCATGAGTGGAGTGGTCGTCGCGGTCAGTCTGCTGGGGTGCGGTGGTCCGGAGGTGGAGCGAGACCCGGTCGATACGATCAGCCAGATGGACCAGGAGATTGTGGGAGGATTCGAGGCTCGGCCTCACTCCTTCCCCTGGATTGTCAGCTTGCAGCAGGGCAACAGCCACTTCTGTGGTGGCGCCCTCGTGCGGGTCGGTCTCAAGGAAGAGACCGATATCGTCCTCACCGCTGCCCATTGTTTCTACTACGGTTCGTCCAACGTCACCGCGGTCGCAGGGGCTCATAACCTGAACAGTCCCACCGCGGCACAAGCCACAGCCCGGGTGGTGAGGGCAGTCCTTCACCCGCAATACAATCCGGACACGACGATGAACGACATCGCCGTTCTCAAGCTCGACCGGCCCATCAAGTTCGATCAGGCCGTTGCCGGTACCTGCGGTCAGTCATCCACCATGCGACCCAATCTGGCCCAGCAGTACGCATCTGGAGGCCACCGCGCACCTGTCTGCCTCCCTGCCAGCGGGGAGAAGGTTCCAGACAACACGATGGCGACCGTCGCGGGCTGGGGCCTGACACAGGACGGAGGGTATGACACGTCCCCCCTCTTACTGCAGGTGGGGGTCCCCACCCTCAATCACCGGGACGTGGCCAATCGCTACGGCTCCCAGGGAATCACCATCAACGAGCAGGCGATGTTCGGGGCCGGGTACAAGGATGGAGGCAAGGACTCATGCCAAGGGGACAGCGGAGGACCTCTCATCGCACCGGGGCCCCACGGGTACGTGATCCAGGGAATCGTGAGCTTCGGCGTGGGCTGCGCGAGGGCGGGGTTGCCCGGCATCTATACGCGGGTCTCCAATTACATCCCGTGGATCAACACGCAGATCCGGACCTACAGCGCCGTCAGGTAACGGGCGCGTGAGAGGGCTCCGTCAGGCCCAGCCGCCCGTGAACTTGAATCCCGGACACGACATCGCCTCCGGTCGAATGCCCCGGAGGCGATGAGACGACAGGTTCCACCGTGCGGCGGAACTAGATGATGGGCATGAAGACCTTGAACCCGGTGCGGCCGCTGTTGGTCGTGTTGCGCTCGATGAAGTCGCTGGCGGACGAGTGGCCGTCGCCGGTGGTGATGGCCGTGTGGCCGTAGATGCTGCCCAGTCGACTGGAGGTGCTCTCCCAGGTGAGGACGAGGCCCGGAATCTTCAGCGCCTGCTCGAGCGACATGTTGACCTGCTTGAACTTGTCGCGCGGCAGGTTGTTGTCAATCTGGTTGCCGTTGCCCCAGACCTTGAAGCCGAAGGCGTTCTGGATGGCCCGGCTCACACCCGTGGCGCACAGACCCTGGCTGTTGTACCCGCCCATGCCCAGCGCGGCCTGGCGGCCCGCCTCGGCGAGCCTGCGCATCGCGGAGGTCGCCTGGCCCGGGGCCACACCGCCGCTCCCGCTGACCTCTCCGCCGCCCGACGCGCCGCCGGAGCCCCGCGGACCGCTCTTGCCCGAGTCGAAGGAATCCTTGCCGCTGTGGCCCGTGGGGCGGCCGCCAGCGCTCCCGGGGAGGCGCAGCGTGGCCCCCGCGTAGATGAGGTCTGGATTGGCGATGTTGTTGATGCGCGCCAACTCCTTCACCGACGTCTTGAAGCGAGCGGCGAGCTCAGAGAGGGTGTCCCCCTTGCAAATCAGGTAGGAGGAAGGTGCTCCCCTGCGGCTCGAATTGATGGACGTGGACATTCAGGTCTCCTGGCTCCCATTGTCGTCTCGGCCCTCCCGGAGTTGCGTCCGGTTTCCCAAAATCTTGGAATCCGCAGGGAAACGAGGGGACGCAAATCGAGAAAACCCGAATAAAACCAGGAACCTGGAGGCGCTCGATTGCGAAGCCGCCTCCGTGCCGAAGTGAGCATCACCCGTCTGGCAGCCGTGCCTTCGCCACCGGCCCCAGCTCCACGCGGAGCGCCTGCGCGAAGGCATCTGGCAGAGGCTTCAGGGGGTCATCCGCCAAGCCGTACTCCTCGATGCGGGGCGCTGCCCCCAGGAGGAACTCCAGCCAGCGCTCCCGCAGCCGAACCGTTCGCTCCAGGCGCTCGTCGATGGTGTTGGCAATCAACGGAAGGTGAACGTCCAGCGTGGTGTCCGGCTGTCGCGCGCGAAGCCGCTGGACGAGCGACCCCAGCCGGTCGACGCGACCCACGCGCTGCTCGAGCTGCGCGGGGTTCCACGCCAGGTCGTGATGAACCACCCGACGGCAGTGATGATGCAGGTCCAGCCCCTCCTGCATGACCTCGTTGGCCACGAGGACCATCGGGTACAGTGGCGTGTTGAAGGCCTCGCGAAGCCGCTCCCGGCTCTCGCCCTCCACGGTGTGGCGGACGAGCGCACCCGCGCGAACCGCATCATCGAGCACTTCGCGCCGCCGCTCCTCGTCGAGCTTCCCCGCATAGGTCAGGAAGCGCTTCAACAACTCGAACCAGGGCCGTCCCCGAGGCGTGGTCCAGAAGCGATCCACCACCGACAACAGCGCCCGGGACTCCACCGCCTCCACGTCAACGCCCTGCTCCTTCGCGAAGGCCAGCAGCTCCGGAAGGAAGGGGACATTGCGAGCGACGAGATAGCTGGCGAGCCGCTCGACGGTACGGACCCGCAGCTCGGGAGGTACCTCGAGCAAGGGCCCCTTGAGGTAGGACCAGAGATGCTCGCGGCGAAGCACGAGGGCCGCGTCCCCTGCGTCAATCATCCAGGAAGGCGTCCTGTCTCCCTCCGCGGAGTCCTCGACGTCGTCGGCGACGAGGTCGAAGCCGAGCGACACGAAGCGCGCGTCCGTCAGATGGCTCAACACCTCCGGGTCGACATCCCCCGCCAATACTCCGTCTCGCACGAAGAGGGCCACGGCCTGCTCGACACAGCGCTTGACCAGGGACCAGTCCATCCTCTCCGCTTGCGTCTTGGAAACGCGTTGCTGGCGCAGGAGGCCGTTCGCCCGCTCGATGACGAGTTCAAGGTGGGCCCCTTCCACCACGACGCCCTCCAACAGCGTACCGGTATACCGCTCTCGCAGCGCGAGGTAGAGCGCATCCTGGGCGCGGCCGAACCGATCACGCAGGCGAGAGTGATGTCCATCCACCCGCTTGCCGTCCAGTTCGTGCTCGAAGATGTCGCCGTGGCTCGCGGCCGGAAACACCTTCCTCCATCGCTCCAGCAGGAGATTTTCCCACTCCGCCTCGATTCTCCGCTTCAGCTCACGGAGCGTCTCGATGCGGGCGCAGAAGATGAGCGTCTTCTCGTCGCGGGCGACAGCCTCCAGCGCGTCCCGCACGACATGGTCCACCTTCGGGTGGCCCCCCTGCTCCACGCGCAGCTCCCCCACCACGCTCCGCAAGAGCCCGCGGTAGGCCTCGGCGTCGCCGTCCGGCAGGGCCTGCCGCTCACTGGAGAGCAGCGCCCCCTCGCGCGCGGCCCCATAGGAGGAGACCATGTTGATCTGAACCGCCGCCTTATGCGTGCGGTTCTTCCCCCGGAAGAGCTCCGCGATGAACCGCTCGTAAAGCATGAACGGAACGCCCTCCCCACCCTGGGCTCGCAGCCGGGAGCGGTGGCTCCTGCGGTAGACACGCTTGTCCTCCCGGAGGCTCCGAATCATCCACCGCCGGAAGCCCGGCTCGATGCGCTCCGCCTTCAGGGACAGCAACCGGCGCGCGCACAGGACCACCGCCCGCAGGGACGCATCCGCCGGATCCTCCACAAGCTGCGGGTCCCTGGAAAACAACGCGCCGAAGTCCGAGATGACGGCCTCGTCCGCTTGTGACCAGACGCGCTCAAGCTCGCTATAGGCCTGCTTGTAGTCCCCCACGTCGTCCAACAATCGCTGGGCCTGCTCCATCAGGTCAGCGGGCGCGGACCGGGCCAGGGCAAAGAGCGAGAGCACCTGCTTCAGCTCGTCGACAGAGAGCTGAAACGGCGTGGCCGTGAGGAACAGCGCCTTGTCGAAGCGCCCCTCGAAAACAGTGCGCACCCCGGTGGCCCGCACCGAGTCCACGTTCTTCAGCTTGTGGGCCTCGTCAACGATGAGCAGGTCGAAATCGGGGATGAGCTGCCCGACCAGGCGGAAGCGCAGGTCCATCAGCGCATCATCGACCCACCTCTGGTTCGCGAAGCCGTCGTATTCCTCGCTTTTCCAGAGCGCGTCGAGTGAGCCCTCTCCCGCGCGCTGTTTGTGTCTCTTCAACGCCTCTCGGACATGGGGCCTGATGACCGACCACTCGAAGGTATCGAGGAACGCCTGCTGCTCGACGTCCACGCGCGCCACCGCGCCGTCCCGGTAGCGACGAAAGATGGCCGCCACCTGATTGCCGGCGAGCCCCTGTGCATCCGCCCACAACGAAAGCAACCAGGCCTGGTCCGCCAGGGAGCGACTTCCCGCGAAGATGTTCACGGGCGCGATGGTGATTCGCGTCTCGCGAGCGGCCGCGACCAGCTCAGCCAGGGTGCTCGCGGTCTTGGACTGACCCGCGAAGCCCCGGTACATGGGGCGGCTGGTGTCACAGAAGGCACGCAGCTCCTTGGACCACTTCGTATTGAGGTCGGGCCCTGGGGTGAGAATCAGCGCCCGGGCATCCGGCAGCACATGCAACCGGGCCGCAAGGACGCCGAGCGCCTCATACGTCTTCCCCATTCCGACTTCATCCGCCAGCACGACTCCTGGCTGCTCATCGAACAGCTCCAGCGCGCGGAGGACGGTGTCCTCCTGTCGCTCGATGTCTCGCAGGGGCACCACCGTCGACTCGGCCCGTGCATCCAGGTGCAGGAAGCTCCGCAACCACGTCCGCTCACGTCTTTCCATGGGTGCCCTCCAGCCCGTAGAAACGAACGACACCGTCCAGCCACCCGGCACCTCGCGGTCGCAGCCGCGTCAAGTCCGCGCGCAGCAGGGTCCGCAGCTCCGCGAGCAGCGCCTGCTTCGCCTCCAGATCCGCGCTCTCGGGCAACACGAGCTGCTCCAGTTCGCGAAGCAGCTCGCAGCCGTAGACCCAGATTTCGTCATCGGACGCGGAATCCCGAGGCAAGTCGCGCAGCCGCTCCCAGAGCGTCCGGGCCCCCATCGGCCCCAACAACCGGTAACGAAACGCGGAGACCGTCGATGCGGCGAGCAGATCCTCCTTCAGCCCCCACCAGGCCTTGAAGACGTCCGTGGGGCCAAAGCCCTCGCCAAATACGGAGTCCAGGATGGAGTCGACCCCCGCCACGCCGCGCTGCTCGCGAAGGGTCGACAACCGCTCCGCGCCCACACGCCGCGCCAACAGCGCCAGCAACTCCCGGACGCCCAGGCCCGCAAGATGGGCACTCGTGGGCAGCATCGCGAGGTCCGCGACGCGGATGGGGACGAGCCACGACCGCCCCGCCGCGCGGAACTCCAGCTCGGCTCCCGCCGCGGCCAGCTCGAAGTCGGAGAGCACCACCGGCCCCGAGCCCGGCCCCACACCCTTCGCCAGTTCCCTGTCCAGGTACCACCAGGACCAGGCCTCCAGTCCCGCTGGTCCCTGCTGACTCCAGGTGACGGTCAATGTGCGATCGGCCGCGTCATGGACGACATCCTCGAGCCATGCCGAGAAATCGACGTCGGCCCCGGGCGCCTCTCGCTCCTCGAAGCGCACCGACTCGAAGGGCGCGCACACCAGCGAGGGCAGCATTTCCGACAGGCGCACGTCTCCGTCCAGGCAGAGCAGGACGCCCGCCTCGACGTTGCCCCCCTGCTCCACCCCACTCGAAAGCGCGGCGGCGGAGGCGTTGGCGGACCCGATGAGCGCATAGGTCAGCGTCCTGCCCGCGGTCGTCACCGTCAGCAGGAAGAGCTTGGCATGCAGGGGGCGCCGGCTCGCGCGGCCGGCAGGTGTCAGCGTCGCCGTTGGATGGAGCCAGAGCTGGACCTCGTGCTCGCGGACGATGCGCTCGAGGATTCGCCTCGGCGCATGGACCGTCGGCGGCTCCACGGGCCACATCCGTCCCTCCGCGATTTCATGCTCGAATGCCTCTCGCTCGTACCGCCCAGGCCGCCCGGTGCCGAGCTGGATCTCGACACGCTTCGCCGTGACGCGATTGACCCCAAAGTACTCCAGGCGTTCGATGTCCTCGCCGTCGACTGATTCGCGATAACGCGAGGCCCACAGCCGCCCTTCGCCCTCCGCGAGCACGGGCGTTCCCCCGCCATAGGGAGGGGCGAGTGGTGCGTCCTCCCATGGCACGCCGAGGTCCAGCGGCGGCGGACTCCCGGGGCGAAGCGCGAGCAACTCGGAGAGCACCGACGCGAGCCCCGTCGTGTCATCCGCGATGTCGAGGTCATCCTGTTCGAAGAACGGGGACAGGATGCCCACGCGAGTGACTCGCGCATCCTCGGGGAGCGCCTCTTTCAGATGATCGAGCATGGACGCGCTGAAGGTGTCCACGAAGAGCGCATCCGTCGGCGCCTGGCCGCTGGGAAACGGGGTGTCGGAGATTCTTGCCGCGAGCGCGGAGCGGACCAGCGTCAACTGGGTGCCCGGGTGGGTCGCAAGTGCCGCGCAGCTTCTGAGGAACCTGTCTACGTTCCGTAGGAACGCCGCGTCGGCGGGGACGTCGTAGCGCAACGTGCGCGTGAAGAAGAGTTCGGCGTTCTGCTCGTGGCCCGGCCTGGTGGCATTGCCCGAGCCCACGGCGACGCGCGCCTCCCCGTCGTACAGCACCAGGATGACCTTCGGGTGGAACGTCCGCTCCCGGATGAGCTGGAGGTCATACGGCAGGCGACGGCCTCCCCGGCGGACATGGGCGTCGACGAAGCAAGCCACCGGTGTCTCACGGAGCGCCGCGCGGGCCTCCTCATGGTAGCGGACAGCCTCCTCCTCCGGGTCCCCCTGCAGGCGCAGCAATGCACGCAGGATGCGGTCCTCGAAATAGGAAGGGTCGAATGTGTAGGAGCAGAAGACGGCTCCCAGGCAGGGTTGCTCGGAGACGAGGACCTGCTCGATGAGCCTCCGGGATTCGATCATCATGCGGCACCTTCCAGAACATCCAGCTCCCGGCTCATGGGCAGCCGTCCCAGGTCCGTCAGCAACGTGCGGACCACATCCAGCTTGAACGAGGGGAAGCGTGCCGACTCTGGCCGCGCTGTGTAGGACGTGACGATGAGCACGAGCTTGCCGGCCTCGTTGCGAATCCAGCCTTCGCCGCGTCGCCGTTCGCGCTGCACATGGGAGTGATAGAGCAGCAACAGGTCTAGCGCCTCGAGTGAATCCGCATCCACCAGCGCCTCGACCAATCGAAGAAAGGCGGCGCCATGCATGGGCAGTCGCCGGATCGCGCCGACCCTCGGCGAGGACAGCAGCGCCGCGCATGCGCCCTTCAGCGCCCCAAGCGTCTCCGCATCGAGGGCCTCGCGCCCGATACGCTCGCGGGGAGCGACCCAACCGGCGCCATCCAGACAGGAATAGACCCGGTCGAAGGCCCCGACGAGCCCCTGCATCACCTCACCGAAGCGGCGCGCCGTCAGCAGGAGCGCCAGCAGCTCATCCGAGAGCCGTCCCAGCCGGCCCGCCAGCGCAGCGTCGAGGATGTCTCGCGGAGCAGAGACCCCCGCCTTCACTGCCGACTCGACCAACTGGCTCATCGCGAACGAGTGCGGGTCCCGTGCGTGCACGAAGAGGGCCTCGAACAACCGGTGCTGCTGGGCGGTGCGTCCGCGCTCGACCAGGGAGGTCAGACGGCTGAACCGCCCCACCTGAGCCAATGTCAGCCGTCCGTGAACCCGCGCGATGCTCGTCGACTTCCTGTCCAGCGCCAGCAGCGCGTACTCCTCATATCGTCCCCGGTGTTTGTTCTCCGAGGGCTCGTCCCAGAACGCGTCGATGAGCGCCAGCGCGCCTGGGCCCGGGCGCAGGGAACCGTCGATGACGAGCCCGGAGCGCCGCAGCGGTGCCAGGTATGCACCCAGGTTTCCCAGCTCCTGCTGACGCGAGATGAGCTGGAAGTCGAGCGGCAGGCTCGACGCACCTGAGCGCCACGCATTTCGCGCACCTCGCACGCCCCGCATGGAATCCCAATCGCCCCGAGGAAGCTGGCCCTCACGGAACTCCAGCGTGGCCAGGGCCCAGAAGCGCTCCCAGCGCTCGAAGAGCTCTCGCCGAACCTCGTCCGTCGCGGGGTAGGCATGGTGCTCGATGGCCCGCTCCACGAGCTGCAATCCATAGAGCACCATCGCGTAGGCCTGGGCCCTGCTGGAGCGAGTCGTCAGCGTGGGCAACCCCCAGAGCCCCACCTGCTGCGAGACATAGTCGAGCGCGAGCGGGTCTTCGGAGGTCAGCTCGGGATTCTCCGCGGGCGGCGCCACCCAGCAGAGGGCATCGGCGGGACTCTTCAACGGCGTGAGCGTGGGCATGCACGCGCAGGCTCGCATCTCGGCGCCGTGCTGGAAAGACAGGGGACCTACCCCCCGGGGAGTATGGCCAGCGTGTCATTGGGGACCTCTCCGGCCCAATGACGCAGTGGCTCATGGCAAGGCTTCTGAAAGCCGTGTCTTAAAAATGTTCCAGCTCTCCGAGAGTCAAGGCTGCCACTATCCACAGTGAACAAACCTCATCCATCCAAAGTCACGCACCCCATCTTCGCGTTCCTGCGTGACCACGCCACCTTCGAGCAGATGCGGGAGTTCACCTGCTGGAGCACACCACGGTCGACGTGGAGCACGCCAACGAGAGCCATGCGCCCGTCTGGCACCAAGCATTCTGGGCTCATGACGCACGGCATTTCCTTGCAGTCCTTCCACGGAGTGGTCGCGACCGTCTGCTAATGTAGACGGCCATGAGCCTCGTTGAACGACTGCAGGACTCACGACGCCGTGAAGGACGCCCTTCCCAAAAGGCTCCGCGAGCGGCCCGGACATCGAGCGCCGCACCTCGCCCCGCCGTCAATCGAGACCTCCGCACGCAACTGCTACGGCTGGACCGCATCGACAGCAAATTACGTTCTGCGTGGGTGGCGACGGAGTTCAAGGACCGTGCTCTTGAACACAAGCTCAATGCGCTCACCGACGCGGGTATCGACTGGCTGCGTGAGACGATCAAGGTCCACGGCTGGCCTGGGCATCGCCTCGTGGGCCGCAGCGGATCCGCGGCCGCCTGGCGGCTGATTCAACATGCCGACTGCTCGCTGGCCTTTCAGAAACGCTGCCTGAAGTTGCTGCGGGACGCGGCGGCGCAAGGCGACGTTCCCATCCAGCAGGTGGCCTACCTCACTGACGTGGTGCGCATGCGGGAGGGGAAGAAGCAGCTTTATGGAACGAAGTTCCGCAAGGTGAAGGGAGCGCTCGTCCCCTACCCCATCGAGAAAGAAGCCGGCGTCGACTTGCGCAGGAAGGAGATGAACCTGCCGTCGCTCGCCGCCTATGCGCGGAAGATACGCCGCGCATTCCAACCTTCGTGATGGGAGCCGCCATGCACCACGCCTTCGATTGGCAGCCTTTCGTGAAGCAACACTGGGAGAAGGCACCCGCGCGCCTGGCACTGCCCGGCCCCATCCTCCCCGTCGACCAGGTCTTCCAGGCCGCGATCTCCGCCTGTGCCCCCTTCCGCCACGGGACGCGTTTCCGCGCCCTTCCCGACGCGCGCTTCTTCGTGGAGGCCGCCAGGCTCGCAGCCCCGGGAACGCTCCTCCCGGGTGAAGACGACGCGTCCCTGGAGTCGTTCTCGCGCCGCGCCTCCAAGCACCTGGACGGTGCGTCCTTCCAGCTCCACGTCGAACAACCGTTCATGTTCGACTTCGCCCTCTGGAGCGCCTTGCGAGACTTCCTCAGGGGGCTCCTGGAGCGCGTGGGCGTCCCGGTCCTGCCCATGGCCACCGACCTGTTGCTGGGCCGCTTCGCACGAGGCCCCTACGGCATCGCGAAGCGGCCCCATCATTCGCTGGTGACGCTGGTGCTCCAGGGCCGGCTGCGCGTCCGGCTCTGGAAGAAGCTCTGGGGCTCGCCCCCCAACGAAACCGAAGACTTCGACCGCCACCTGGACAAGGCCACCACCCTGGAGGCCGGTCCCGGTGAGCTGCTCTACAGCCCCTCTCGCTACTGGCAGCTCGAAGAAGCCCGAGGGGACTGCATGGCCGTCCGGGTGTGGATTCCCGTCAAGGGGAGCCGGCCCACGGACGCAGTCAAGGACGTGCTCGTGGGGCTCCTCGAAGCGCGGCATGCGCACGATGAGCGCGTGCCCTACCACCCCTACCCCTGGCGCCGGCCGCGCAAGGGCGCACAGGCCACCATTCCATCCGTCGAGCAGACCGCCGATACGCTCCACGCGCTGACTCGGGAGGAAGACGTCCAGCAGGTCCTGCGCCTCATCTGGGCCCGGAGGGTCAGCGCTTGCGCGCTCGAGCCCGTGCCGCCTCCGGACCAGGCCCCACCCCTGTCAGACCCCGACCGGGTACGGAAGACGCCGACCATGGACATCATCCGGATGAAGGACCCTTCGGGGCTGTGGATCTGGGCCGTCAACGGACATGCCTTTCCCGGCCCCAACGAGGCCGTGGGACAGCGGCTCATCAACGCACTGTCCTCGGAAGCGCCGCCTTGCGTCGGTGAGCTGTGCAAACTGGCTCGCCCCGGTCCGCAGCGAGAGGCCATTCGCGCCACGCTGGCGGCGCTCCTCCGGCTGCGCGGGATTCACGTCGTCACCGGAGCGGAGGTCTGACGGATGCCCGCCTTGGAAATCGCGACCCGCTTCGACTGGGACACCTTCGTCAGGCGCTACTGGAACCAGCGCCCCGTGCTCTTCAAGGGAACGCAGGCCTCACCCTTCACCGTCGACGACGTCTTCGAGGCGTCGGCTGGCGCTACCCAGCGCTACCTGTCCCGCAGCTACGAGCCGGCGTCACGGCCCGACGTCTCCTTCACGGTGGACCGGCTGCGGCAGCTCCGATCCCGGGAATGGCTGCCCAGAAAGTCCGATGGCTCCCTGGACGGGTATGACGCCCGCATCGCCTCGCAACTGGGCGAGCGCCGCTATGCCCTCATCATCGCCACGTTGCACGCCTCCGGCTTCCAGCTCTGGTCACGGCAACGCGCCTTCTTCTCCGGCCTGTGGCAGCGCGTGGGCATGCCCGTGACGGGCGGCATCACCTCGCTGTTCCATGGGACCTACGAGCACAGCCCCGTGGGGGTCCACCTGGACCGCTTCACCACGTTCATGTTCGCGCTGCGCGGACGCAAACGGATGCGCTTCTGGCGCAAGCGGCCGTGGAGCGAGGACGTCTCCACCATCCTGAACTACCAGCCCTACCTGGCGTCGTCCTTCGTCGCGGAGGTCGAGCCCGGCGACATCCTCTACTGGCCCTCCACGTACTACCACGTGGGCGAGAGCGCCGGCTCAGGCGTGGCCAGCAGCCTGAATGTCGGCATCCCCATCACCGAGCACCACGCCATCTATTCCGTGGACGATCTGCTGCGCGGGATGATCGACGAGACGTCGCTCGCCGACCAGGAGTGGAAGCAGACACGGCTCGCGCAGGTATCGGCATCGCCCCTGGCTCGCGGTGCCCTCTCGAAGAACGGTGTCCTGGCCACGGAGCTGCCCCGGGCGCTCACCGAAGCCGTGCGCGCGTTTCGCGATGTCAGCCACCCGAAAGAGGCGCGACAGCACATCCAAGCCACCTGGCTCAAGCGGTTGACTTCGGGAGGCTTCGAGCCCGTGCCGCCGCCCATGCGTGAAAAGCCATTGCGTGACTCACACCACGTGAGGGTGGACCCGAGCTTCCCCGTCCTCTTCGAACGAGACAGCGCCACACGGTGGATTTGTTCCGCCAACGGCCACGCCCTGCGCGGCGCGGGTGGTGGACGCGCCATTGAAATATTCTTCCGAAAACTGAACTCCGGCGTGGCTGTAAGCGTCGAGGAGTTGCTGAGCCCGTTTGGGACACGACGCTCTGCAAGACATGATTCAGCAGTCATTGCCGCAACGCGCGAAGGAATGCGCGGCATTCTGAAAAAACTTCACGCATTTCGCGCAATCACTCTCAGCACTTGACGCATCCGCCGTCAGCGCCCAGGCTTGGCCAGCAGTCCACATCCATCGACGGAGGAATGTCATGACGAAGACGAAGGCGAAGGCCCCCCGATCGTCCAAGCAGGCCAAGCAGAAGCTCGTAAAGCTGATGAACGTCATGGAGAAGGCCACGGTTCCCGCTGCCACGACGGCCATGAACCTTACCTGCAGGCGCATCTACTGCTCCCCCTACTAATGGCCTTGGGCCGCTGGGCATTCGTCCCAGCGGCCCGCTTTCCAACCTGCGCAGTGTGCCTCGCAGAACCGATGTAAGGCATTCTGGAGCATGCAGCCCCCCTCACTATCCTGTCACCCTCCTGGATCTCCCGAGGAGCCGTGACATGAAAAACGCTGTCGACCTGCAGGGCAACCCACTGAGCGACATCTCCCTCGCCGCGATGCGGCGATGGCTCCTCGAAGCCGATGTGCTGGGCTACCTGCCACAGATTGCCGCCACGGAGTCTGAAGGCCGCCTCTGGACGTACTACTGGTTCGGCGTCCGGCGCATCGATGAGTTCGTCCGCGCGAACGGGTACGCGGCCCTCGACGACGCCACCCTCCTCACCGATGACCTGGACGCCATCGTGGCGCTGCGGGAGTTCATGGCCGCCGCGCCCCCGCTCATGGACGGCCGCCGGAGGCTCGTGGAGCAGCTTCGCGCCTTCGCCGCGGAACGGGACGCGCTGAACCAGGGCCGTCCGCTCACCGCGCACGAGCTGTTCTCCCTCTGGTACCTGAAGGCCGTGCCGGGCGCCTACATGGCGCAGCGGCTCCAGCTCGCGGACGTGGACGAAGCCACGGTGCGGCGCATCGCGAAGCTCTCCGCCGTGGGACTGCAGATGTTCGATGACGCCGTGGACCTCCAGGCGGATCTCGACCGGGGACGCTTGTGGCTGAGCGCGGAGGAGCTCGAGCTGCTGGGGCTGTCCACGACGCCGCCCGCGACGCTGGCCACCACCGCGGGGGAGCGCATCATCCGGCTGCGCAAGGCCATCTGCCTCGAGTACTTCCTCGCGGTGTATGACGAAGCCTCTCGCATCGCCTCGCCGGAGAGCCGCAAGCGCGCCCAGGCCTTCGCGGAGGGCTGGCTGAGCTTCCTCCAGCAGGGCTACCTCAAGCTCTACACGCCCGGAGGCCCCAAGCCCTGGGACTCCGTGCAGCGCGTCCTCAAGGCGCTGCCGGGCTCGGAAACCGTGAAGCTGCCCGTGCTGCACTCGCTGTTCTCCCTCATCTCCGCCCTGCCGCTTCCGCCCGTGGACGTGGAGGCCTGCCGGCGGGAGCTGCAACAGCTCGGGGGCTGCCCTCGGGCGCTGGCGCCAGAAGTGGCCCTGGACGCCATGGGTGTCTGCGAGGCGGAGGGAGACGCGGCGAACTTCGACGCGCCCGGGCCGGAGGCCTCCGCGCTGGAGCGCGTGCTGCTGGCCTCGCCCTCCAAGCACACCGCTGCGGACTTCGCGCGGCGCTGCCGCGAATCGACCGAGGGCTCTCCGTCCAACCTGCGCGACCCCAACCTGTCGGAGGTGCTCGCCAGCGGGATCAAGCTCGCGGAGCGCTCCGCGCGGAACTCCGTCACCGCCCGGGAGAACTTCCTCCAGCAGCTTCGCCCTGGCTCAAAGCGGGCCCCGGTGGTGGACGCAGAGCTGGCCGAGCGGTTCTCGCGCGACGGCGCGGACTGGCTCGCGTTGGGAATCGAGGCCCTCGCGGCGACGGCCCGCGGGGTCCGCGACGGCTGCCGGAAATAGAACCTCTGTCCATCACCTCATCCATCGTCAATGAATCCTGAATCCAGCATCGCGGCGGCCGAGTCCCCCTGGCTCGTCCGCCGCAAACCCCAGGCGTCGCCTCGTCTCCGGCTGTTCTGCTTCCCCTACGCGGGAGCAGGCAGCCTCCCCTACTTCCGTTGGGCGGACCTGCTCCCCGAGGCGGACATCGAGGTGTGCGCGGTGCAGCCTCCCGGCCGGGAGAATCGCCTGCATGAGCCGTCCGTGGAGGAACTCCCACAACTGCTGGACGCGCTCGTGCGGGAGCTGTCGCCCCTCTTCGATGGCCCCTTTGCCTTCTTCGGCCACAGCCTGGGCGCGCTCATCGCCTTCGAGCTGACGCGCGAGCTCCGCCGCCGGGGCCTTCCGCTGCCGGGCACCCTGCTCGTCTCCGGCTCCGAGGCGCCCTCCCGGCGGAGTGGACTTCCCCCACTGAGCGGCCTGCGG
This sequence comes from Myxococcus sp. AB036A, assembly GCF_006547355.1. Classification (NCBI taxonomy): domain Bacteria; kingdom Pseudomonadati; phylum Myxococcota; class Myxococcia; order Myxococcales; family Myxococcaceae; genus Myxococcus; species Myxococcus sp. AB036A. Next base: position 57,955 of record NZ_VHLC01000018.1, read on the forward strand.
CGAGACGACTTCATCCGCGAGCTGTCCGCTCGCTACGACGGCATTCCGCAGCAGGTCCTGGCGCAGCCGGAGATCCTGGACCTCATCCTCCCCATCCTGCGCGCCGACCTGAAGATTTCAGAGCGCTACACCTACCAGGAGGAGCCTCCACTTCCGGTGCGGCTATGTGCCTTCGGTGGCACTCGCGACCCTCGCGTCTCGGAAGCCGCGCTCGACTCGTGGCGGCTGCAAACACAGCAGTCCTTCTCGATGAAGATGTTTCCCGGTGGCCACTTCTTTCTCAACGAGCTGACGGTCCAGGTGGTTCAGGCCGTCCATGCCGAACTCGCAGTCGGAGCAACCCCAGCACCATGAACAGAGACGACCTGCTCGATGTCCTGACCCGCTATGTCGCGGATGAGCTCCTGGACGGGGACGCGGAGGACCTCGACTCCTCCACGCCCCTCCTGGAGCTCGGCGTGCTGAACTCGCTGGAGACCGCCCGGATGATGGGCTTCGTCCAGAAGAAGTACGGCATCACCATCCCCTCGGAGTCGCTGAAGGTCGAAAACCTCCAGACGATCTCCGCCATCGCCGACCTCGTCTACGACGCGAGGCCCCGGCAGCCGTAGCCGCTCAGCGGCCTCTACGCAGCATGGCCTGGACGGTGTCATCGTCCAGGCTGTCCACGTCCGCCAGGAGCGACTCCAGCTCCGCGTCCTCGGGAGCCTCCTCCACGGGCGCGGGGGCCTCTTCCTTCAGGCCCAGGACCTCGGCCGCCAGGTAGTCCACCAGCCCGTTGACGGTGGGGTTGTCGAAGGCCACCGTCGCGGGCAGCGAGGTGCCCAGGCTCCGCTGCAGGACGTTGCGCAGCTCCACGGACATCAGCGAGTCCATGCCGAACTCGAAGAAGCCCTGGTTCGGGTCCAGTGGCTCCGTGGTGGGACGCCCCAGCACGCCGTTGACCAGCTCGCCCACGTGCGCACGCAAGGCACCGCGCCGCTCCTTGGGCTCGAGCCGCTCCAGCCGCTGACGAATCCCCTCGCTCGCCGCGGGGCTGGCCTTCTCGATGAAGGCCTCGAACAGCGGCGAACGTCCGCGCCGCCCGAGCACCGCCCAATCCACGGGAAGAACACCGAGCTGACCGCTCAGCCCCAGGGACTGCTCGAACACCTGAAGGCCCTCTTCCGGAGGAATCACGCCGAAGCCCAGCTGCTCCATGCGGCGGCGGATCTGCTCCTCCGCCGCCGCGCCCACCTCGGCCCAGGCGCCCCAGTTGAGGCTCAGGGCGGGCAGCCCGTCGGCCTGGCGGGAGCGGGCCAGCGCATCCAGGAAGGCATTCGCGGCCACATAGTTGGCCTGTCCCGCCGATCCGATGAGCGACGCCGCCGAGGAGAACACGACGAAGAAGTCCAGCGCCGTGCCTTGCAACGCACGGTGGAGGTTCCACCCACCGGAGACCTTGGGCGCGAAGGCCTTGGCCAGCCGCTCCGGCGTCATCTGCACGAAGAGGCCGTCATCGATGACGCCCGCGGAGTGGATGACGCCACGCAGGGGCGGCACGCGTCCCGAGAGCCCGGCGAGGACGCGCTCCACGTCAGCGGCCACGGCCACGTCACCCTGCACGCAGTGGATGGTGACGCCGCGCTGCTCCAGCGCATCCAGTCGAGTGCGCGCCTCGGGCCCCGGCTCACGCCGCCCCATCAGGACCAGGTGGCGCGCTCCGCGTTCCACCAGCCGCTCCGCCACGATGAGCCCCAGTCCACCAAGGCCACCCGTGACGAGATAGCTCGCGTCCGCCTTCAGTGCGGCCTCGCCGCTCGCCCCACGGAGCTTCCGGCTGCGCACCAGCCGGGGCACGCGGCGCGTCGTTCCTCTCAGCGCGAGTTCGTCCTCGCCGCTGCCACCGAGCAACTCCGCATGAAGCTGGGCGACTTCGTGCTCGGACGCGCTGGCATCCAGGTCCACACGCCGGCAATGGAGGTCCGGATGCTCGCGGGTGATGGACTTGCCCAGGCCCCAGAGGACCGAGCTCCCCAGGTGGGTGATGCGCTCCTTCTCCGAGGTCGCCTGGGCACCGCGAGTCACCAACCAGAGCGAGGTGCTCTTTCCCTTGGCCTCGACGAGCGCCTGGGCGAGCACGAGCACCCGCGTGCCGTGTCCAAGGGCCTGCGCGGGGACGTCGTCCCCACCACCGTCCAGGCTCCACAGGTCGATGACATGCAGGGGCCCTTGCAGCGCCTCCGGGCGCAACTGGCCCAGGAGCGCGAGCGCCGAATCGCGGTCATCGACCGTGGCTCGCGCTCCAGCAGGGACCGTCACCACGTGCCAGCCTTGCTTCGTCAGTCGCTCGGCCAGGCGCGCGCCCAGCCCCGCGGCGTCGGCGAGGATGAGGCACTGTGTCCCGGCGTGCGCCGCCTCCGCCCCTGCCGCTGGGGCTTCCAGCGGCCGGGCCTGCCACTCCAGCTCGTACAGCCAGTTCTGGTAGCGCTTGCTCTTCGCGCCCAGGAGTCCCTCCCGGGTGATGCGCCGAAGCAGCAGCTTCTCCACCGTGGCCACGCGCTCCCCATCCGCCGTGAGCAGTTGGATGTCGCACACATAGCCCGGGCCCTTCGGGTCATCGCTCCGCGCCAGGGTCGCATGGGCCCACACCTCACCCAGCCCGCCGCGCTGCACCTGCACCTTGCCGACCCCCACGGGGAGGTAGGCGGCATCCCCTTCCTCGTCGAGCACGGCGCCCACCATCTGGAAGCACGCATCCAGGAGCGCGGGCTGAAGCTGGTACTGCCCCGCGTCCGCCGCAGCGCTGCCTGAGAGGGCCAGGCGCCCCAGCACCGCGTTCTCACCCCGCCAGAGCGACTGGATGCCTCGGAAGCTGGGACCATACGCGAGCCCCGCCTGCCCCAGCTTCGCGTAGTAGCCCTCCACCGGCACCTCGCGAGTCAGCGAGGCCCGCAGACGCTCCACGTCGACGCGCTCGGCTGGCGCGGCCGTCGTCGCGGAGAGCTTTCCGTGGGCATGGAGGATCCACGCGGGCTCACCCTCTCCCGTGCGCTCCTCCTGGCTGTGGATTTCGAAGCGCCCGGCGCGCTCGCCTTCCGGCGAGTAGAGCAGGTGCACCCGGCGCGCCCCTTCCTCCGGAAGGAAGAGGGCCTGCGAGAAGGTGATTTCGTCCACCGTCCCGCCCGCCGCACCGAAGAGTGAGGCTCCCGCGGCGAGCCCCATCTCCACGTAGGCCGCTCCCGGCATCAGAATCTGTCCGTAGACGCCATGGTCCTTCAGGAAGGCAGGCTTCGCGGCGCCCACGGAGGACTCGAACTGCCGCACCTGTGAAGGCGACGCGTGCGGATGGCCCAAGAGGGGGTGCCCTCGCGTGGCCCCTGCCTCCTGCGCGGCGCTCACGCCCGGGATGTCCCAGGTGGAGCCGTTGAGGTCCATCCAGTGATTGCGCCGCTGGAAGGGATAGACGGGCAACGCGACCTTGTGGCGCTCGCGCCCCTGGTCCACTCCGCGCCAGTCCACCGGCACGCCCGCGACGTGAAGGGCCGCGAGCCCCTCCAGCATCTGCTGCCAGTCCGAGCGCTCCGGCCTCAAGCTGCCCACCCAGAGCGTGTCTTCCTGCGTGATGCAGGACTGGCCCATGGTCACCAGCGTGGGCTTCGGGCCGACCTCCAGGAAGGCCTTCACGCCGGCCTGCTCCAGCGTCTGCATGCCCCGGGCGAACATCACCGGCTCACGAAGATGCTGCACCCAGTACCGAGGCGTCAGGATTTCCTTCCCCGCCTCATGCCCGCTCAGGTTCGAAATCAGCGGGATGGATGGAGGCTGGAGCTTCACCTTCGCCACGGCCTTGGAGAACGCGTCGAGGATGGGGTCCATCAACGCGGAGTGGAACGCGTGCGAGACGCGCAGCATCGTGCCGCGCTTGCCCTTCCGCGTCAGCTCGGCCACGCATTCGTTGACGGCGGCCTCGCGCCCCGAAATCACCACGTTGCGGGGCCCGTTGAGGGCCGCGATGGACACCTGCCCGTCATACCGGGAGAGCAGCGCCTCCACCTCCGCGGCATCCGCGGACACGGCGGCCATCGTCCCGCCCGCAGGCAGGGACTGCATCAGCCGGGCACGCGTGGCGATGAGCTCCAATCCTTCTTCCAGGGTGAAGACGCCGGCCACGCAGGCCGCCACGAACTCACCCACGGAGTGCCCCATCACGAAGTCCGGGCGGAGGCCCCACTGCATCCACACCTGCGCCAGGGCGTACTCGAGCGCGAACAACGCGGGCTGGGTGAAGCCCGTCTCATCCAGCCGGGCTCGCGCCTGCGCGTCCCGCTCGGCGGGGTGCAGCAGGTCGATGAGCGACTGGCCCATCAACGGCTTCAGCACCGCGTCGCAACGCAGAAGCGTCTCGCGGAAGGTGGGCTCGGTGCGGAAGAGCTCCTCTCCCATGCCCAGCCATTGCGCGCCCTGCCCGGTGAACAGGAAGGCCAGCCGGGGCTCCCCGTCCGCCTTCCCGCGCAGCACCGACGATGACGTCTGCCCGGACAGGAAGGACGTCAGCTGCGCCTGCATGGCCTCCTGTGAGCTTCCCAGCACCGCGAGCCGGTGCCGGAAGGCGTCCCGCCCCGTGTTCGCAGTGAAGCAGATGTCCTCCAGCGACTGGGACGCGAGCCCCGGGCCGCCGAGCGCCTGCGCATGACGCTGCGCCAGCTCGTTCAGCGCCTGGGGGCTGCGCGCGGACAGCGTCAGGACGTGCACCGGCCGCGGCGTCGCATCCAGCGTCCGGGCAGGCGCGGGCGGAGCTTCCTCGATGAGGACATGCGCGTTGACGCCGCTGAGCCCGAAGCCGCTGACACCGGCCACGCGGGGCTTGTCGCCCTTGGGCCACGGCGTCACCTCCGTGGGGATGGCGATCTGCAACTGCTGCCAGTCCACGGCCGGGTTGGGCGTACGGAAATGCAGGTGCGGAGGAATCTCGTCCTGTCCCAGCGACAGCACGACCTTGATCATCCCCGCGGCACCAGCGGCGGACTCCAGGTGCCCGAGGTTCGTCTTCGCGGAGCCGACGAGCAACGGTGCGTCCGCGCCGCGCCCGTGCCGGAGCACCGCGTCCAGCGCCCGCAGCTCAATCGGGTCGCCCAGCGGCGTCCCCGTGCCATGGGCCTCGATGTAGTTCACGTCCGCAGGAGCCAGGCTCGCCGACTCCAGCGCCTTGCGTAGCAGCTTCTCCTGCGCGGGCCCGTTGGGGACCGTCAGGCCGCCGCTGAGCCCGTCATGATTCACCGCGGAGCCACGGATGACGGCGAGGATGCGGTCCTTGTCCCGCTGCGCATCCGAGAGCCGCTTGAGCACCAGGACCCCGCAGCCTTCGCCGCGCCCGTAGCCATTGGCGGACGCATCGAAGGTCTTCGAGCGCCCATCCGGCGCCAGCGCCCGCATCTTCGACAGGACGATGTTGTTGTCCGGCCGGAGAATCACGTTCACCCCGCCCGCGAGCGCCAGCGAACACTCCCCCTGCCGCAGCGCCTGGCAGGCCAGATGGGCGGAGACGAGCGCCGAGGAGCACGCGGTCGCGACCACCATGGACGGCCCCTGGAGGCCCAGCACGTAGGACACACGTCCCGCGGAGAAGCTCAGCTCGTTCCCGGTCCCCATGTACGGCAGGTCCCGTGTCTGCACCGCGTTGAAGGGAACGCGCCCGTAGTCACTGCTCAGGAAGCCGACATAGACGCCCGTGTCGCTGCCCACCAGGGAACCCGGGGCGATTCCGGCGTCCTCCAGGGCCTCCCACGACACCTCCAGCATCAAGCGCTGCTGCGGGTCGACGTAGTTCGCCTCGCGCGGCGACAGGCCGAAGAACTCACTGTCGAAGCCGGCGATGGGTTGGTTGAGGAACCCACCCTCACGGACCACCATCTTCCAGCCCGCATCCGGGTCCGCCGCGTAGTACGCGTCCACGTCCCAGCGGTCCGGTGGGACGGTGCTCACGGCATCGACGCCGCCGCGCAGCAGCTCCCAATAGGCGCGCGGGTCGTTCGCGCCGCCGGGGAACCTGCACCCCATGCCGATGACGGCGATGGGCTCCGAGCGCGCGCGCTCCAATCCATCCACGCGCGCCCGGAGGGTCTTGATGGCCAATGCCGCCCGTTGCAAGGGCGTCATCGACTCCATCGAGAGAGCATTCTCCTCGTTGGACATCCTCACTCGAATGGACTCATCCGACACTGCCCACCCCTTTCGCTTCGACTAGCTGATGGAGATCTTTTCCAGCGGTTCCGGTGCAGGGCTGGACGCAGCGGCCGAGCTGCTGGAATCCGGAGAAGTAGCGCTCTCCGGAGGCGCACGGCGGTCACTGGGCCGGGCGCCAGCCTCGGACCCCGTCGTCCCCTTCGGCCGCTTCGCGAGGATCAGGTCCCCCGCCTTCTGGAGCACGTCGCCAAACGACACGCCGGACCGGGGCGGCTGGCCCGCCGCCGGAGCCGTGTGCGCCTGCTTCGCCCGGTCCTCGATGGCCGCGTCGATGTGCTGCAGCTCGTGAATCTGCGCATCCAGGATGTGCGCGACGCCCTTGAGCGCCTCCTGCTTCGCGCGGAAGAGCTGCTGCACCAGGCCTCGCCCGCCCGGAATCAGGGCGTTGGTGAGCTCGGCGAACCGAGCGCCGTACTCCGGCGAAGCGCCAAAGGAACCCTGCGGATAACGATCATCTTGCGTGGACATCAAACACCTCTTTCTTTTTGGAAACTCACGATGAGCCGGTCACCCTCCATGCGGGCGCCCGACGTCGGGAGGAGTGCAATCATCCGAGGCAACACGACGTTGCGCCGGACGGCCCCGACCTGGATGACGAACTCCGCGCCGCGGCGGGAGAGCTCGACATCACTCTTCGCCACGAAGGGGAGCCGCACCTCCAGCGAGTACGCATCCACTGCGTCCTTGCGGATGCCCAGGGCAGGCTGCGGGGCCGTGAGACGGACGGGGTCCTCTCCCTGGTAGAGCTGCTCCGCGAAGACCTCCAGCGGCTTGTCCCCCACCACCTCGGTGGCCTGGTGCGGGACCTTCAACACGAGCAGCGACGAAAAGGCGCGCTGGAGCTTCTCGACGTGTGGCTGCTGCGTCCGCACCTGGTCGGAGCCGGCGTCGGCGGCTTCCGGTGCGAGTCGGTTGATGACGACGCAGTCCACCGCGAGGCCGAGCAGGCTGAAGTACGTGTACGCCCGCTGCGCCTCCTGTCCGGACACCGTGTCCGCGGTGGTCACCAGCCGGAGGGTCGTCACCTCCGGGTCGTGCAGCAGCGCGTCCACGGCGTTCAGCCGGTCGCGAACCTCCAGGCTCGCGTCCGCGCCGTGGAGGCTCGCCGCCAGCAGGCGTGCCCTGCGCCCCGGCTGCGTGGGGGTCTGCTGCTGGCGTGCGTACCAGCTCATCGCTGGCACGGTGTTGAGCAACTGCAGGGCCGTGCGGGTGGACGGGCAATCCACGATGACGAGGTCGTGCTGCTGCTCGCGGAGGTACTCGCCCAGCCGGAGGAGCATGACGACGTGGGCCGCCTCGGCCGTCATCGCCACCTCCTCCGCGTTCACGCGCTCCGGCCCGCCATCCACGAGCGCGGCCAGTCCGCCCTGGCCTCCGTTCCATCCCCGGCGGAGCTCCTCTCCAACGTCCACCTCGTGGAAGGACAGGTGGTCGTTGACGCCCACGGGAACGCCCCGGGGGCCAGCGAAGAGTGGACTCTCGACGCCCATGGCGGCGCTGAGGCCGCGAGACAGGTCGAATGAAAGCACGAGGGTCCGAAGCCCCCGGCGGGAAGCCGCGAGCCCCGTCGCGGCCGCCACCGTGGTCTTCCCGGAACCGCCGGTACCGGAGACAAGAATGATCCTGGCCATCTCAATCCACCTCTCGAGCTAGGCCGCCTTGGCCGCGTCAGACAGCCAGCCCGACTTCCCGAGCCACGTCTGCGCACGGTTGAGCTGCGAGACGGTGGACTGGGTGCTCAGCAGGCTCTGGACGGTGGACTCCACCTGCTTGAGGTTCGCCGCGGAGAGCGTCTGGTCCACCACGGGATTCAGCCGGAAGTACTTCTTCCGCAGAATCATGCGGCACTGGTAGTCCGCCGCGTCCGAGCCGGCCTCCAGCATCATCTTCACGAGCACCATGGGGTCGTGGAAGTCCAGCAGCCACTTGGAGAAGCCCCAGTTGGCCACGCCCTTGCAGAAGTGCGGCGTGAGGTAGGAAGACATGCAGCCGTTGCCCACCGACATCATCAGGATGTTCGTCAGGTCGGGCGGCTCCGTCTCCAGCGTCTCCACCTTCTCCGAGCGGCTCTTGCGGGTGATGTTGTTGATGATCTGCGCCAGCGCCACCAGCGACGGGTTGTTGGCGAAGATGCCGCCGTCGACGTAGCCGCTGCCCTGCTCCCGGATGCCCTGGTAGACGGGATAGGAGAGCGGAGGCGAACCGCTGCGCATCAGCACGTCCACCACCAGCTCGTTGTGGTCGGAGTCGTTGTCCGGACCGGTGTTGTGGAAGATCTTGGCCTTCCAGGTCCGCAGCGACTTGCGGTGACCGTCGAGCTGGAAGGACGGCAGCGCCACCTTCCGCTTCAGGTCTCCCAGGCGCAACGTGGCACCAAAGTAGCTGCAGAAGAAGTCGCGCATGTAGCTGGAGTCGAGCAGCGCGGCGTTGCCCGTCAGCGCCATGGCGGTCCGCCCCAGCGACACCGCCTTGCGGTTCATCTGGACGACCTCACCCCAGAAGTCGAGGATCTTGGGGAAGGCGTCATCGGGGTTCTCGTAGGTGGCGAAGAACGCGGCGTTGAAGGCCCCCGCGGACGTGCCGGAGAACAGCTCCACGTCGTTCAGCAGGCTCTGCCCGCCTCCGCGACTGGTCAGCGTCTCCTTCAACGACTTGAGCAAGCCCGCGGTGACATACCCCTCACCGCCGGAAATAGACGTACCATCCATTGCAAGGACTCGGTGCGGCATTACATGACCTCCATGGGGAGCTGCGCAGCCAGCCCCTTTGCTGGCATTTCCGCCCGAGACACTTCTGCGATTGGCGGGAGCGACAAAACCCTATCCAGACATTTCTGTATTTCAATTGCAAGCACGGCGACATTCCGTTCATCCATGATGAGCGTCATGTGATTGCCTGGAACCGGTATCACTTCCGTCCCCGCGAGCGCGAATCTGCGCACACTGTCGACGAGCGGATCGCCTCCAATCGTCACCGGACCCGTCCTGAAAAGTGTGGCGGAGCCTTTATACGAAGAGAACGTATAGAGTTGCTCCGAGCGGCGTGTTGCCAGGAAATTCCGGGCCGTCAGCGCGCTGTCTCGCAAGAAACGCCATAGGTATGAATACTGCCCATCTGTATCCCGACGAAGCAGGTCTGCCCATGCCTCGGGCAGGCTGATTCCCATCCATTCGCCTATCAATCTCAGGCTGGCGTAGTCCCGCGGCATCTGGGCCTCACCCAGCACCTTGATGAGCTGGGAGCCCGCGGGAATCTCCTGCGGGGTACCGTCGTGCGCGGACAGCCGGTCCAGCGCCGCGCCGTCAATCAGGCCGAGCAGCGCCACCTGTTCCCCGAGCGCTTCGAGCTGCCGCGCCATTTCACAGACGACGAGCCCTCCGTAGGACCAGCCGGCGATCCGGTACGGCCCGCTCGGCTGCACCTGCCGCAGGGCCGCCACATACAGCGCGGCGGTGTCCTCGATGGTCTCCGGTGGCAACTGGTCGTCCATGACGCCAGGCATCTGGAAGCCGAACACGGGCTGCTCCGCGTCCAGATGGCGGGCCAGGGCGACGTAGACGGCCGGGCTGCCAGCGGACGGCGGGGTGAGGAACAGCGGCGGTTTGTGTCCCAGGGGCTTCAGCGCCACCACACAGGCGGGCAGCTGGCGAATCAGCGCGGTGACCTTGCTGGAGTGTTCGTCAATCCAGTGCGCCAGGGCCTCCACGGAGGGCCGGTCGAACACCTCGTTGAGGGGCACCTCGATGTCCAGCTTCGCGGAGATGCGCGAGATGAGCGTGACGGCGAGGAGCGAGTGGCCTCCCAGTTCGAAGAAGCTGTCGGTGGGCGCCACGGAGCTCAGTCCCAGGAGTTCACCGAACAGCACCTGGAGTTGCCGCTCCGTCTCGGTCCGCGCTTCCGTGCGGGCCAGCGCGCTGGCGACGGGGGCCTCGGACTCCACGGGCGGGAGCGCCTTGCGGTCAATCTTCCCGCTGGGCGTCAGCGGCAGCTCCGGGAGGACCGCGATGGCCTCCGGCATCATGTACTCGGGCAACACCTCACGCAGGGATTTGCGCAGCTCGGCCCGCAGGTCACCGTTCTCCATCGACTGGGGCTGCACGTAGGCCACCAGGCGCGGCGCCCCGCTGGGGAGGCGCTGCAGGAGCACTGCGGCCTGGACGACGTCGGGATGGCGGCCCAGCGCGGCCTCCACCTCTCCCGCCTCGACGCGGTGACCGCGAATCTTGAGCTGGTCGTCCTGGCGGCCCAGGTATTCGATGCGGCCGTCGGAGAGGTACCGGGCGTGGTCCCCCGTGCGGTAGAGCCGCGAACCCTCGGGGCCCCCGTCGAAGGGGTTGGGGACGAAGCGCTCCGCCGTCAGGTCCGGCCGGCGCAGGTAGCCTCGGGCCAGTCCGACGCCGCCGATGTACAGCTCGCCGGGGACGCCCACGGGCACGGGCTGGAGGTACCGGTCCAGGATGTACAACCGCATGTGCGGGATGGGCCGGCCAATGGGAACCCGCTCCGGAGGGGGTGTTCCATCCGGCAGCAGCGTCTCGAAGCAGCACGCCACCGCGGCCTCGGTGGGGCCGTACTCGTTGATGACGCGCGTGGGGAGGCCCTGCTCCCGCCACGGGGCCAGGTCCACACCGTGCAGCCCTTCCCCGCCCAGCACCACCGCGTGGGTGCGGCCGAGCACCTCGCGCGTGCGCCCCAGGCCGTTGAAGGCCCGCAGGTGCGACGGCGTCATCTTGATGAAGCTGAAGCCCTGCTCGGGGTAGTCCCGGGACGTCAACTGGTCGATTTCGTGACCGCGTGGCACGAGGAACAGCGCGCGGCCCGCCAGGAGCGGCGCGAAGAGGCTCGTCAGCGTGCCGTCGAAGCTGACGGAGCCAATCACCGGGCTCCCCGTCCCTTCGCGGAGCCGGTAGGCGTCCACGCTCCAGCGCAGGTAGTTGACGATGCTCCGGTGCGTGATTTCCGTGCCCTTGGGCCGGCCCGTCGAGCCTGACGTGTAGAGGATGTAGGCCAGTTGGTCGGGGAGGACGTCACGGCGGAGCTGCTGGCCCGGCGCAGCGGGCACGCCCCGAAAGCCTTCGTCCACGTTGAGCGTGACGAAGCCCCCCATGCCCCAGAGGCGCTCGCACAGCTTCGTGGAAGAAATCACCACCCGGGGCCGCGCATCCGCGACGATGTGGCGGAGCCGGTCCACGGGCTCGTCTGCGTCGAGCGCGAGAAACGCGCCCCCTGCCTTCATCACCGCCAGCAGGCTCACGATGAGCTCCGCCGAACGGTCCAGGTAGACGCCGACCACCACCTCCGGTCCCACGTCCAAATCCTGGAGTGACGCTGCGACCCGGTCGCTGAGCTGGTCGAGCTCGCCGTAGGTCAGCTCCCAGTCGTCCACGACGACGGCCACCGCATCCGGCGTGCGCAGCGCCTGGGCTTCGATGAGCGCATGGAGGCACGCGCCTTCCGTCTCCTGCGTCCCCGTGTCGTTCCACTGCCGGAGCACGCGCTCGCGGACATCCGCGGGGAGCACGGGCAGCTCGCCTACCGGCCGCTGGGGCTCGGCCACGAGCCCTTCGAGCAGCACCTGGAAGCAGTCCACGTAGTGCTGGATGGTGCCCTGCTCGAAGAGGTCGCGGTTGAACACCATCCGCGCCGACAACCGGTCGCCGTGGTCATCCACGAAGAGGTTGAGGTCGAAGCGCGATGATTCCGCCTCGAACTCGATTGGCCGCATGCGGAGGCCCGTCTCGTCCTGGGCCTCGCCGGAAGCGCGGACCCAGGCGAACACGACCTGGAACAACGGGTTGAAGCCCAGGCTGCGCGCGGGCCTCAGCTCCTCCACGAGCAGGTCGAAGGGCAGGTCCTGATGAGCGAAGGCATCGAGCACCGTCTCACGCACGCGCTCCAGCACCGTGGCGAACCCCGGGCCGCCGCCAAGGTCCACCCGCATCACCAGGTTGTCCACGAAGAAGCCCACCAACGGCTCCAGCTCCGTGCGCGTCCGGTTGATGGAGTTCGCGCCCAGGACCAGGTCCTCACGCCCCGTGAGGCGGTGCAGGAGAACGAAGAATGCGCTCAGCATCCCCACGAAGGGCGTGGTGCGGGCCGTGTGGCTCTGCGCCTTCAGGGCGGCGGTGAGCTGGGGGCCCACTTCGAAGCGCACCTCGCCGCCGCGGTTCGACTGCACCTTGGGGCGCGGATGGTCCGTGGGAAGCTCGAGCAGCGGAGGCGCCCCCTCCAGCTTCCTGCGCCAGTAGTCCACCAGCTTCTGGCGAACCTCGCCCTGGAGGTACTCCCGCTGCCAGACAGCGAAGTCGGAGTACTGGAGCGTCAGGGGCGGCAACGGCGAAGGTTGGCCGCTGGCGAAGGCGCCATACAACGTCACGATTTCGCGGACGAGGATGGCCTGCGCCCACACGTCCGCCGCGATGTGGTGCAGGCAGAGCTGGAGGTACTGTCCCTGGGGCCCCCGCTCGATGATGAGCACGCGCATCACGGGGCCCGTGGACAGGTCGAAGGGCCGCTTGCCCTCACGCTGGAGGAAGGCCTCCACGCCCGCGGGCTCTGAGGCCAGCACCTCGCGCTCGTCGAGCACGCGGAAGTCGAACCGGGGCTCCGGGTCGACAATCTGGACTGGGACGCCCGCGTGCTCGGCATACCGCGTGCGCAGCACCTCGTGGCGACGGATGACCTCGGTGAAGCAGCGCTTCACGATGGCCACATCGAGGTGCCCTTCGACCTGCAACGCGAGCATCAGGTTGTAGGCGGTGCTCCCGGGCTCCAAACGGTCGAGGAACCACAGCCGCGTCTGCCCATAGGAGAGCGGCGCGGGCCCGGTGCGTTGAACCGGGACGATGGGCGCCTCCTCCTGCCCCCGGTCATGGGCACGCAGGAGTTCGAGCAGCTCGGGTTTGTGTTCCGCCAGTGACTGCCGAAGCTCCGGGGTGGCGGCGCCTTTCGGTCCGCGCAGCCTCAGCGCGTCGCCTTCCACCCGGACTTCCAGGCCCCGCCGATTCAGCTCGGCGAGCAGTTCCCCCAGGTTCATACCGTCAACTCCTCGATGTCGGCTGCGGCCTCCGCCGCGGGAGCACGCGCGAGCAGATCCTTGAGCTCGAGCTGGGTGCTCAGCGCATCCACAATCCCGTCGAGCGTGGTGCCGTCGATGAAACGCGCCATGAGCAGGTCGACTCCCAGCTCGCGGCCAATGCGGTTCTTCAGCTCGACCGCGCGCAGCGAGTCGAGCCCCATCTCGTTCAGGGAGATCTTCTTCTGGAGGACCTCGTGGTCCGGAGCGAAGCCCAGCAAGGGCCCCAGCCGGCTCTGCACGTACCGTGTCAGCAGCGCGCGCCGGCGCTCTCCGTCCGCCCGCTTCAGCTCTTCCATCAGCTCATGCATCCGCGAAGCCGCCGCGGACCGGGCCTGCTCACGGAGCATCAGCTCGGAGAACAAGGGACCATGGCCGGGCGAAGGCCCCGCCTCCAGCGAGGAGACGCTGAAGGGCACGACGCCCACCTGCACGGCCCCCTGCTCCAGCAGTTGTTCGAAGACCTGGAGCGCCACTTCGGGTGTGAGGCTGGCGGCATCCGACGCTTCCGGCCGGTCCGCGCTCTTGGCGGCCATGCCCGCGCCCGCCCACCGTCCCCAGTTGATACTGAGGGCTGGCAGGCCCAGGCGGTTCCGGTGGTGCGCCAGTGCGTCCAGGACGCTGTTCGCCGCTACGTAGTTCGACTGTCCCGCCACACCCACCAGCGAGGCCGCGGACGAGTACATGACGAAGAGGTCCAGCGGCATCCCAGCCGTGGCGCGGTGCAGGTTCAACGCGCCCTGCACCTTGGGCGCGAACACGCGCGAGAAGCGCTCCGCATCCTGGTGCAGGATGACGCCGTCCTCCAGCACGCCCGCCGTGTGGATGATGCCTCGCAGGGACTGGCCCCGCTCGGACACGCCCGCCACCAACCGCTGCACGTCCTCCTGTCGTGAGACATCCGCGCGCGCGACGGTGACGCCGACGCCCCGAGCGGTCAGCGCCGCGAGCCGAGCGTCCGCCGCGTCCGTGGGTGCACTCCGTCCCACCAGCAGCAGGTGCCGCGCCCCGGCCCCCACCAGCCACTCCGCCGTCGCGAGCCCCAGCGCCCCGAGGCCTCCCGTGACGAGGTAGACGCCATCCGGGTGGATACGCACGGGGGCCGCGCGTTCAGGTGGCTTGCCAGGACGCACGAGGCGCGCGCCCAGGATCCGGCCGCCGCGCAGGGCCAAGACGTTCTCCTGCGGCGGCTGCGCCATGAGGTGGAACAACCGCTCCAGCGCTTCGGAGCCCGGCTCCAAGTCCACCATGCGGCACATGAGTTCCGTGTGCTCGATGGCCACCGCGCGGCCGAAGCCCCAGAGGGAGGCCTGAGCAAAGCCCTCCACCGCATCCGTGGGCGTGGCGGCCACCGCGCGCTCCGTCACCATCCACAGGGCAGGCGGCTGCGCCCAGCTGGCACGCGCCATCGCTTTCACGAGGTGAAGCGCGCCCACGGTGCTCGACGTCACCGAGCCGGAGAGGGCCTCGGGAGAACGGTCGCCGAGCCCCCACAGGTAGGCCACTGCCGCTGGAGCGGAGGCGTCCTGGAGCAGCCGGTCAAAGCCCGCCGCGTCATGGGGGTTCAGCCGGTAGTGGGTCGCGTCGACGCGTTCGTAGGACGCACCGGGCGTGGCCACCACGCAGGTCCAAGCGCGTTGCCGCGCCAACGCCCTGACTTCGTCCGCGACGCGGTCCGAGTCCACCAGCAACAGCCAGGGCCCGGACTGCGAAGCCACCTGGTCACGGGCGGAGGGCACGGGCTGCTCCCGCCACGCCAGCTCGAAGAGGAGCTCCTGCATCGCCCCCGAGAAGGCCGCCTGGAACGCTCGGCGGTCGACCTGCTTCAGCAGCAGACCTTCCACCTCGGCGACGACGGCGCCGTCCTCGTCCAGGATGCGGAGGTCGGCGCTCGCCAGTCCCTCAGAGAGCGACGTGCGCGCCCCGGTTCGGGCGTGCACCCAGATGCTGCTCCCGGGCCGCTTGAACCAACGCAGCCGCTCGATGGCGACCGGAATGCGCCCCTGCCCTTCTCCTCCCACGTGCGCGCCGCCGTCCGTGAACGCCGCCGCCGCCGTCTGGAAGCATGCGTCGAGCAGCAACGGATGCAGCCAGTAGTCCCCCAAACCGATGACGAGCGCATCGGGCAGCCGCACGTGGGCGAGGCATCCCTCCCCGCCGAACCGCAGCGCATCGATGCCTCGGAACGAAGGGCCGTACTCCAACCCGCCGCGCGCCATCATGTCGTAGTGCGCGCTGACGGAGCCCTGCCGGGGGAACGCCTGCAACAGCTCCGACTCCAGGGCCACGTTCTCCGGGTGCGTGCGGCCCTCGGTGATGCGGCCCTGCGCCAGCCGGGCCCAACTCCGGTCCGCCGTCCCTGTCGCCTGCCCGAAGATTTCGAAGCGGGAGCCCTGCTCCTCGGGCGTCAGCACCGTCTGGACGTCCTGTGACTGTCCCTCGGCGAAGACCAACGCTCGCTCCAACTCGATGGCCGTGAGCTCCAGAGGCTTCCCGCCGGACGTCGCGTGGTGCGCGGCGCCGAGCGCCATCTCGACGTAGCAGGCGGCTGGCAGCACGGGGTTGCCCAGCACACGATGCTCCACGATGAAGGCGGGCTCGTTCCTGCTCAGCCGGGCCGCGAAGCGCGTTTCCTTCGCACCCGCGAGCGACAGCGGTGTCCCCGGCAGGGCGTGCGCCTCGCCTCGCGCGGCATCGTCACGCGCCGCATGGCCCCGGCGATTCTCGGGGCTTTGCAAGTCCATCCAGTAGCGCTCACGTTGGAAGGGATGCGTCGGCAAGCAGCGCGGGCGCCGCTCGAAAGGTGCATCGAACGCAGCCCAATCCACGTCGAAGCCACGCATGTACAGCTCCGCCACGCTGGAGAGCAGTTGCGCTGTCTCTCCGGTGGACGGACGCAGGCTGGGGAGCCAGCACAGGTCTTCCGACTGGAACGTCCTGCGGCCAATGCCAGCCAGGATGGGCGCGGGCCCCAGCTCCAGATAGGTCCGGTGCCCGTCCTCCCGCGACGCCTCCAGCGCCTTGGCGAAGGCGACGGGCTCTCGAATCTGGCGGCACCAGTAATCGGGCCGGGAGACTTCGTCGCCGACACGCCGGCCCTCCAGTGTGGACACCAGCGGGATGCGCGGTGCCGACAGCGTGAGCCCTTGGAAGGCCTCCGCGAACGGCTTCAGCACGGGCTCCATCTGCGTGGAGTGGAAGGCGTAGGACATCCGCAGACGCTTCGTCTGGATGCCCTGGCTCGACAGCGCCTGCTCCACCTCGGCGATGGCGTCGGGCGTCCCGGAGACGACCACGTCATCAGGGCCGTTGACCGCCGCCAGGGAGGCCGCGCCGGCGTGCGGCGCGATGGCCCGGTTCACCGTGTCGAGCGAAGCAGACACGGCCAGCATCGCGCCTGGGCCCAGCAGCTCGCCGATGAGCCGCGCGCGCGTCACGACCAGACGCAGCGCCTCCTCGATGCTGAACACCCCCGCGACAGCGGCCGCGGCATACTCTCCCAGGCTGTGCCCGATGAGGGCCGCTGGCGTGACGCCCCAGGCCCCCCACAGCTCCGCCAGCGCATACTCCAGGGCCACCAGCGCGGGCTGCGCATGGCGCGTGTCCTCCAGGAGCGTTGCGGAAGATTCACCGAAGAGGAGCGCCTCGAGGCTGCAATCGAGCAAGCCCTCCAGCGCCTTGGAGCACCGCTCCACCGCTGCCCGGAACACCGGCTGCGTCTCGAAGAGTTCCCGTCCCACTCCAGGGCGAAGCGCGCCCTGCCCCGTGAAGAGGAAGACAGGCCGGGGGCTCTCCGTTCCGCGCAGGGGTTCGCGCGCCGGGCGCAGCTTCTCTTCGCGCAGCCGTGTCAGGTTCGCGCGCAGCTCCGCGGCCGTGGCGCCCGAAACAGCGGCGCGGTGCTCGAACTGGGAGCGGCCCGTGTTCGCCGTGTAGCACCAGTCTCCCAGCGTCACCGGGTCGTCCGGCAATGCGCGTTCCTGCGCTTCCATCAACGCTTCGAGCGCGGCTTCACTCTTCGCCGACAGCGTCAGCACATGGGCCGGGCGCTCCGCGTCCACGCGGGGCCGCGCCAGCACGGGGGCTTCTTCCACGACCATGTGCACGTTGGTGCCGCTGAAGCCGAAGCTGCTGACGCCCGCGATGCGGCGCTTGTCACCGCGCAGCCAGGGCCGCGTGGCCGTGGGGATGGTGACGGGCAGGTCGTCCCAGCGGATGTTCGGATTGGGCCGCTCGAAGTTCAGGTGGGCGGGGATGGCCTCGTTCTGCAACGCGAGCAGGACCTTGATGAGCCCCGCGATGCCAGCGGCGGCCTCCAGGTGCCCGATGTTCGTCTTCACCGAGCCGACGTACAGCGGCTCACCGCGAGCGCCCTTGCGCCCGAAGACGGACCGCAGCGCCTCCATCTCGATGGGGTCGCCGAGCAGTGTCCCCGTCCCGTGGGCCTCGATGTAGCCCACCTGGTCCGGCTCCACGCCGCAGCTATCCAGGGCCGCCCGGATGACGCGCTCCTGCGAGCGTCCGTTCGGCACCATCATCCCGCTGCTGCGGCCGTCATGTGTGACCGCCGAGCCCCGGATGACGCCGAGGATGGCATCGCCCTGGGCCAGCGCGTCCGACAGGCGCTTGAGCACGACGACGCCGCAACCCTCGCCGCGCCCGAAGCCGTCCGCGGAGGCGTCGAACGTCTTGCAGCGGCCATCCGCCGCCAGCATGCGGTTCTGGCACTCCACCATCACCGTGACGGGAGAGAGGTTCAGGTTCGCGCCCGCGGCGAGCGCGAGGTCGCTCTCGTCGTTGCGGAGACTCTGACAGGCCAGGTGGATGGCCACCGCGGACGACGAGCACGCCGTGTCCACGGAGACCGCGGGCCCCTGAAGGCCCAACGTGTGGGAGATGCGTCCTGCGGCGACGGACGGGTAGTTGAGCGACGCCGAGTGGAACTCCATGTTCTCGGCGATGCCCAGCAGGTTGTAGTCGTTGTGCATCAGCCCCAGGAAGATGCCGGTGCGGCTCCCGGTGAGGCCGGCGGGCGGGATGCCGGCGCGCTCCAGGGCTCGCCAGCACTCCTCCAGCAACAAGCGCTGCTGTGGGTCCATGCCCTTGGCGTCCCGCGGCGTGATGCCGAAGAAGCCAGGGTCGAACAGGTCGACGCCGTCGATGAAGGCGCCTCGGCGCGTGTACATCTTTCCCGGGACACCGGGCGTGGGGTCGTAGAACGCGTCGACGTCCCAGCGTGAGGCAGGTACCTCCCGTGTCGCGTCGCGGCCCTCGGCGAGCAGCTCCCAGAACGTCTCTGGCAGGTCACCTCCGCCGGGGAAGCGACAGGACATGCCCACCACGGCGATGGGCTCGGCCGCCAGCAGCTCCTTCTTCGAGCGCAGCTGGCTCGCGAGGTACGCGAGCTTGACGACAGGCAATTCGGAAATGCGTGTAGATAGTTTCGCCATCAGGGTCTCATCTGGTGAGCGCGCTCTCCAGCTCCTGGTCGATGAGGGACGTCAGCTCCTGCTCCGACAGCCCTTGAATCTCCGCGGAGAGCGCGCCCTGCGCCTCCCGCGATGCTTCCTGCTTCTTCTGAACCTCTGTCCCCAGCTCCAGCTCCTCGGCCAGATGCGCGACGAGTCCGTTCACGGTGGGGAAGTCGAAAATCAGCGTTGAACGCAGGCTTCGCCCGAGACTGCTCGCGAGCCGGTTCTTGATTTCGATGGCCAGCAGCGAATCGACGCCCAGTTCGAACAGGCGCTCGTTTCCGGACAGCCGCTCCGACTCCGACATGCCCAACGTCGCGGACACCTGCCCCGCGACGTGCTGACGCAGCAGCTCCGCCTTGCGATTCGGCGGCGCCGCGTCCAACTGCGCGCGGAAGGCCGGTGCTTGCACCCGCTGTGGCACGCTCCCCAGCAAGCCCTGGACGAGCGCCTGCCGCGCGAGCCCTGGCAACTGCTCCGCCAGCCGCGTCCAATCCACGGGGAAGACGCCCCACTGGACTTGCGCGCTCCCGATGAGCCGCTCCAGGACGCTGAAGCCCTGCTGGACGGGAATGGCGCCGAAGCCCTGCGCCCCCGGCCGCGCGGAGGCTGCCCGCTCCAGCCGCGCCGCCATGCCCGTCTCCGCCCACGAGCCCCAGTTGAGCGTCAGCGCGGGCAGCCCCTCCGCGTGGCGCAGATGGACCAGCGCATCGAGGAAGGCATTCGCAGCGACGTAGTTCGACTGGCCCGGAGACCCGATGAGCGAGGCGGCGGACGAGAAGCAGACGAAGAAGTCCAGCGCCATGCCCTGGCTGAGCGCATGAAGGTTCCACGCGCCCTGAAGCTTGGGGGCCAACACCTCCCGGAACTGCTCGGACGTCTGGTTGGCGAGCGTTCCGTCGCGGAGGACGCCCGCCGAATGAATGATGCCGCGCACGGGCGGGGCTTCGCGCAGGCTCGCGAAGAGGTCCGCCATGGCGTCGTGAGACGCGATGTCCACCCGTGCGACCCGCACCTTCACGCCCTGGGCCTCGAGCGCATCGAGCTGGGCGCGGGATTCAGGCGACGGAGCACTGCGCCCCATCAGGACCAGATGCCGTGCGCCCTGCGCCGCCAACCAGTTGGCGGCACGCAGACCGAGTCCCCCCAGGCCTCCCGCGACGAGATAGGTGGCCTCCGCGACGATGGACACCTTCTTCGCCGCGACCGACCGTGAACGGGCCCGCTCGATCCGAGGGGTGTAGAGACCGCCGCCACGAATGGCAGCGCCAGACTCCCCATCCGGCAACGCGAGCGCCCGCACGAAGGTGCCCAGGTCTTCGGACCGGGGCTCCGCGGGCAGGTCGATGCGGAGGCACCGCAGTTCGGGCAACTCCGTCGCCACGGCCTGTCCGAAGCCCCACAGCGGCGCCTGCGCGACGCGGGCGCCGTGCGTATCGGAGGGCAGGCTTTGCGTGCCCCGCGTCACCAACACCAGCCGGGGCGACGCGCCCTGCCCATGCGCCAGGGCCTGCGCCAACCGCAGCGCGCCCAGGCACCCCGACTCCTGAGCCGCGTCGAGCCTGGCGCCCGTGTCACCCGCCTGGTCCCCCTCATCGAGGCCCCAGAGGTACAACAACCCCGTGGGAGGCTGATTCGCCCACGCAGTGACGAGCCGCGCATGGTCTTCCGGGTTGGCGGGATTGATGCGGAAGCCCTCGGGCGTGCTGCTGAACGACTCCCCCTTGCGAACCAACGTGCAGCGCTCGCCACGCTGCGAAAGCGCCTGCACCAGCTCCGAGGAGAAGTCGTCCTCGCTGGCGAAGACGGCCCAATGTTGATTCGCGGAGTGGGCTTCCTCCGTGACGGCACGCGACACCCAGTTGAGGCGGTACAGCCAGTCCTGGAAGTCGTTGTCGAGCCCACGCAGCAACACGTCGCGCTCGGCCTTGCGCACCGAGAACCCCGACACGACGGCCACCACGGCGCCATCGTCGTCACACAGGGTCAGGTCCGTCGCTGAGAAACCCTCCTGTCCCTCCCGGGGAGGCTGCGCCGCATACGTCCAGACCCGCTCCGGCAGCGGCCGGTACAGGTCCAGCGTCTGCAAGGCCACGGGGAGGTGCAGCGCGTCTTCCTCCGTGAGCTGCGACACCGCCGCCGCCGTGCGCAAGCAGCCGTCGAAGAGCGCCGGGTGGACGCGGTAGTGCCCGCTCCGGTCTTCCACCTGGCCCAACGACAGCGCGGCCCCAGTCCCCCGATGCAGCGACGTCAGCACGCGCAGGGACGGCCCATAGTCGAGCCCGTGGTGCGTGAAGACGGCGGAGAGTTCATCGATGGAGACAGGCGTCGAGCAGTCTCGGCCCCACGTCGCCCGGTCCACCGATGGGGCCACGGCGCTCAGTGCCGACACCCGGCACGTCACATGGGTGACCCAGGCCGAGCGCGCGCCGCCGCCCTCCTCCGAGCGCTCGTCCCCCCGGCTCACCACCTTGCACGCAAGGCCCGCCTCGCCCTGGTCCTCCAGCAACGTCTGGACGACCCGCGTCTGCTGTTCGGGGAGCACCAGCGGCTGAAGCAGGGAGATGTCCTCCAGCCGCAGCGACTCCGTGCCGAGCACCTGCGCCGCCGCCGAGGCCAGCATCTCCACGTAGGCCGCCGCGGGAACCACCGCCTTGCCGTACACCCGATGGTCCGCCACGAAAGGCACGGTTCCCGCCGACAGCTCACTGGAGAAGACGGTCGTCCCCTCCTTCAAAGCGGCGGACTCCAGACGCGTCCCCAGCAACGGGTGGGTCGACACACGGTGTGACGTGCGCGTCCACGGCGCGGGCACGTCCAGCCAGTACCGCTGCCGCTCGAAGGGATAGGTCGGCAGGGCCTTGCGGGTCCGCCCATAGCCGGAATCGAAGCGCTCCCAGTCCAGCCTGGCGCCGCGCACATACAGCTCGGACATCGCCCGGAGCAGGCCGGCCCAGTCGGAGCGGCGCGGGTGAAGCGTCTCCAGCCACAGCGCCTCTTCCCCCGCCACCACGTCCCGCGCGAGGTTGGACAGCGAGGGCTTGGGGCCCACCTCCAGGAACACACGCACCCCGCGTTGGAGGAGCGTCAGGATGCCATCCTCGAAGCGCACGGGCTGGAGGACATGCCGGGACCAGTAGGCAGGCTGGGTGATGGCCTCGCCTGCTTCGCGTCCGTCGAGGTTCGAGATGAGGGGAAGGCGCGGCTTCTGGAAGGAGGCGCGGCTCGCGGCCCGCTCGAACTCCGCCAGCATGGGCTGCATCAGCGGAGAGTGGAACGCGTGTGACACCTTCAGCCGCCGGCTCTCGATGCCCGCCTCCACGAGCGCCTGGACCACGGTTTCGATGGCCGTGCTGTCCCCCGAGATGACGGTATTCCGCGGCCCGTTGATGGCCGCCAGCGTCACCCGGGGATGCCCGGCGATGAGCGGCAGCACGCGCGCAGGCTCGGCGAACACGGCCAGCATCGCGCCGCGCTCGGGCAGCGCCTGCATCAGCCGAGCGCGCTCAGCCACCAGGGGCAAGCCGACCTCGGGCTCCAGGACACCCGCGAACATGGCCGCCGCGTACTCGCCCACGCTGTGGCCCAGGACCGCGTCGGCGCGCACTCCCCACGCTCGCAGCAGGTGCGCCAACGCCAGCTCCAGCGCCACCAGCGCCGGCTGGGTGTATCGCGTCTCGTCCAGCGCCCCTTCCGTGTCCTGGAAGAGCACCTCGGTCAGCGGCCGTTCCAGGTGCGGCTTCAGGATGCCCTCGAAGCGCAGGAGTTCCCGGCGGAACTCGGGCTGCGTGTCGAACAACTCCCGGCCCATGCCCGCGTACTGGGAACCCTGGCCCGTGAAGATGAACGCGACGCGCGGTGCCTCGGCGTCGCGGCGGCCTTCCACGCAGGTCTCGGGGACGGTGGGCGCTCCACGGCTGAACGCGCGCAGCGCCTCGGTCAGTTCCTCGGAGGTCGAAGCCGTGAAGGCCGCGCGCTCCTCCATGGCGCTCCGGCCGGTGTTCGCCGTGTGGCAGATATCCGCGAGCCCTTCCGCGGGGCCCTGCGACAGCTCCTCCGCGATGGACCCGGCCAGCCTGCGAATACTGGCGTTCGAGCGTGCGGAGAGCGCCAGGACGTGACGCGGGCGTTCCACATCCCGGACCGGAGACTTCGGCCGGGGCGCGGACTCCAGGACGACGTGCGCGTTCGTCCCCGAGAAGCCGAACGAGCTCACCGCCGCGAAGCGCGACTCCGTCCCCTGCCACGGACGGCGCGCGGTCGGCACTTCGATGGCCAACTGCTTCCAGTCCACATGCGGCGTGGGCGTGCGCAGGTGGAGATGCGGCGGGACCTCCTCGTTCGCCAGGCACAGCGCGGATTTGATCAACCCCGCGATACCGGACGCACCTTCGAGGTGCCCCATGTTCGTCTTCACCGAGCCGGCCATCAGCGGCTGCTGCCGTCCCGTCCTGGCGCAGTAGACGGACGCGAGGGCCTCCAGCTCGATGGGGTCACCCAGCGACGTCCCCGTCCCGTGAGCCTCGACGTAGCCCACCTTCGCGGGCTCCACCTGTCCGTCCCTCAGGGCATCCCGGATGACGCGCTGCTGGGCAAGCCCGTTGGGCACGGTGAGTCCGCTGGTCCGCCCATCCTGGTTCACCGCCGAGCCGCGAATCACCGCGACGATGGGGTCCCCATCCGCGATCGCGTCCGACAGGCGCCGCAGGAAGACGAGCCCACAGCCCTCCCCTCGCCCGATGCCGTTCGCCGAGGCGTCGAAAGTCTTGCACCGGCCATCGGCCGACAGCATGTGCGTGCGCGACTCAATCAGTGTCGCGACGGGAGAGAGGACCAGGTTCACCCCGCCCGCCAGCGCGAAGTCGCACTCCCGCTGACGCAGGCTGCGGATGGCCAGGTGCACCGCGACCAGTGACGAGGAGCACGCGGTATCAACCGTGAGGCTGGGCCCTTCGAGTCCGAAGGAATATGACAGGCGTCCCGCGGCGACGCTCGCGCCATTTCCCGCGCCGGTGTGGGCGTCGATGAGCTCCGGGGACTGGGTGGCAATCTGCGTGTAGTCCTGCCCCATCAGCCCGACGAACACGCCAGTCCGCGTCCCGCTCAGGCTCGTCGGATTCCGGCCGGCACGCTCCACGGCCTCCCAGGCGACCTCCAGCAACAGCCGGTGCTGCGGGTCCATCCGCGCCGCCTCACGCGGGGAGATGCCGAAGAAGCGCGGCTCGAACTGGTCGATGTCCCTCAGGAAGCTCCCGTGGCGCGTGTAGATGCCACCGGGATGGTCCGGGTCGGGGTGGAAGAAGCTGTCCGCGTTCCACCGGTCGGATGGAATCTCGGTGACGGTGTCCACGCCCTCGGAGAGCAGGCGCCAGTATTCGCCAGGGCTGGTAACGCCCCCTGGGAAACGGCAGCCGATGCCGACAATGGCAATGGCCCCGTGCTTTTCCTGCTCATGGGCATCGAGCTTCGACTGCGTCTCCTGCAACTTCAGGAGTGCGCGCTTCATCAGCTCGCCGTAGCTCGTATCGCTTCCTTGCGCTGACATCGTTCCGTCCCTAGTTCATCTTCGACAACTGCTCGGAGAGCAGGTGCGCGAGGTTCGCTTCAGCCAGCCCTTCCAGCGGGCTCTCGACCGGGGCGTCTGACTTCGACGTGACGCGCGCTTCCTCCGTGAACTCCAGAGGGATGAACGCGTCCATGAGCTGCGTCGCGAGCTTCTCTGCCGTCGGGTAGTTGAAGACGAGCGTCGCCGGCAGCGACACGCCGAGCCCGCTCTGAAGCCGGTTCTTGAGCTGGAGCGCCGCCAGCGAATCGATGCCCAGCTCGTGGAACCCGCGCGCCGGGTCGATGGACTCGCTGGAACCCACGCCTCGCATCCACGCCACTTGCTCGCGCACGTAGTCCATCAGCAACTGCCGACGCATCTCGATGGGCGCCGCCGTGAGTGTGTCCAGGAACGACGCGCGCTCCACAGGGCGCTCGCCCCCTGCCCGCTCGCGCAACTCCGCGACGTAGGGCGTGGACCGGCCGATTCCGAAGACAGCCCAGTCGATGGCGGCCACGCCTACCTGAGGAACGCTCGACGTGAGGAGCAGCTCCAGCGCGCGCAGGCCCTGCGCCTTCGGAATGACGCCGAAGCCCGGCGTCCGAGCCTCCTCGCTCACCGACACCTGGGCGCCCGCGTCGCCGGCCCAGATGCCCCAGTTGATGCTCAGGGCAGGCAGACCCAGGGCACGGCGGTGGTGCGCCAGCGCATCCTCGAAGGCGTTCGCCGCGCAGTGATTCGACTGTCCCGCCGAGCCGACGAGCGATGCGACGGAGGAGAACATCACGAAGTAGTCCAGCGGCAGGCCCGCGGTCAGACGATGCAGGTTCCATGCGCCACGCAACTTCGGCCGCAGCACGGTCTCGAAGCGCTCCCAGCGCTGCTGCCGCAGCACGCCGTCATCCAGCACACCGGCCGAATGGAACACGCCGCCCAGAGGGGCCATGTCCCGCGCCACCTCGTTCAGCAGCGCGGCCAGCGGCTCCGCATCCGCGATGTCGACTTGCCGGTACTCGACACGGACACCCTGCTGGCGCAAGTGCTCCAGACGTTCCACCGCCTGCGGCCCCGGAGCGCCCCGGCCTGTCAGCACCAGGTTGCGTGCCCCCCGGCTCGCCAGCAACTCCGCCGTCAGCAAGCCCAGGCGTCCGAGCCCGCCCGCCACGAGATAGCTGCGGTCCGCCCGGAAGGCTTCGACGCGCTCCGCGGAAGCTTCAACGAGCTTCCGTGACTCGACCCTCCGGAGTCGCGCGACGTAGCGGCCATCGCGATAGGCCACCTGGTCCTCCGCCACCTCCGAGCGACGGCGAATCTCCTGCGCGAGCAGCTCCACCTGGGCGCTCGATTCGCCCTGGGCATCGAGGTCGACACACCGGCAATCCAGCTCCGACGCCTCGATGGCCAGAGGCCGCGCCATGCCCCACAGCAACGACTGGGCGAGCCCTGGCAACGGAACGCCCGTCTTCACGGGCTGCGCGCCACGCGACACCAGCCACACCGTGCCGGAGTACCCACGGTCCAGCAGGAACTGAAGCAGTCCCAGCGCGCCACCACCCGTCACCCGAGCCGCCTGCCCCAGCGCATCCGCATCCAGCGTCTCCGCTTCCTCGGTGTGGGAGCCCCACATCAGGATGACGTCGGACAGTGCCGCCGGTAGCGGCAGTTCGCGCAAGGCCTCCACGAGCGCTTCGGGCGAGTCAGGGACCTCGAAGGTCGTCTCATCGATACGGTGCGGCCGTGCGCCACGGATGGCGACGAAGCAGGCGCGGCCATCGCGCGTCAGCTCCTGTGCGAGCTGCTGCCCCATGCCGTCGCGCTCCGAGAGAATCAGGCACGCGCCGCTCGCGGGCACCAGCGTCTCCGGACGACTCCCATCCAACGCGAGCGACTCCCACCGCCGCTCGTAGAGCCACTCATCCAGCGAAGTGGAGAGCGCGGCACGCAGCGCCTCCTGGCTCGTGCGCTGAAGCTCCAGGCCGCGCACCGAGGCGCGCAGCGCTCCGTCTCTTCCGAAGATGCGGACATCCGCACGCAACCGCTTCCCAGCCTCATCCACCGGCCGCACCACGGCATGGCTCCACACGCCGTCTTCGATGCTGCCCAGCACGTGAAGCCGCTCGATGTGCACCGGCACGTACAGCTCGGTGCCATCCATGTCCGGATAGGCGCCGCCCACCACCTGAAGGCAGGCATCCATCAGGGCGGGATGCGCGAGGTAGCCACCGCCGCTCCCGAGGCCCGCCGGGCGCTCGATGCGCGCCAGGACCTGCTCGCCTTCCCGGCGCAGCTCCGTGATGCCCTGGAACTCCGGGCCGAAGTCGACGCCCGCGTTCCGTGCCCGCTGGTAGTAGTCCTCGACAGGAAGCGGGGTCTGCAGGTCCCTCAACACGCTGTCGAGGTCGTGCGCCTCGGGGGCCGATGCATCATCACCGAGGACGGCGAGCGTGCCCGTCGCGTGAAGGCTCCACGCGCGCTCCGAGCCCTCCCCCGTCCGGCTGAAGATGCGCACAGCGGCCTTGCCCTCTCCGTCGCGGCGCACGGCGCACTGCACCTTCCGCTCGGCATCCTTCGGGAAGGTCATCGCGTTGAGGATGGCCAGGTCCGTCAACTCCAGCGCGGTCGTGCCCAACAGCCGGGCCCCGGCGGCCAATGCCATCTCGACGTAGCCCGTCGCGGGCAGTGTGGGCGTCCCGAAGACGCGGTGCTGTCCCAGGAACGCCTGCGAGGCAGGCCCCAGCGTGGCCTCGAACAGCAGCTCACCGGCCTCCAGGACGGCCAGGGGCACGCGCTCGCCAATCAGCGGGTGCTCGGCGCGGGAAACGCTTCGCCCGTTGGGACGCTGGAGGCCCGCGCCCTCCTCCCAGTAGCGTTGACGCTGGAAGGCATACGTCGGGACTTCCACCTTGCGCCGTGGGTAGCCGGCATCCACCGCCGCCCAGTCCACCGCAACGCCGCGCACGTACAGCGCCGCCAGGCTCTCCAGCATCTGCCGCCAGCCCCCGTCATCGGCGCGCAGGCTCGGCAGCCAGGTGCCCGCGCCCTCGGGCACCGAGCGCGCCGCCATGCCGAGCAGGGTCGCCTTCGGGCCGACCTCGACGAAGACGCGCATGCCGTCGCGGTACAGCGCCTCCACGCCCCGGCCGAACTGCACCGGGTTGCGAAGCTGGCTGCACCAGTAGTCCGGCGTGCAGAGCCCGTCCGTGATGAGCTCGCCGGTCATCCCGGAGACCATCGGAATCGACGGCGGCGAATAACGCAGCGACGCGGCGACGGCCCGGAACTCCGGGAGGATGGCCTCCATCATCACCGAGTGGGCCGCGCGCGGGATGTTCAGCCGCTTGACCTTGTAGCCCTTCGCGTCCAGCGCCCGGCCTATCTCCACAATCTCCGCGGGGATGCCGGAGATGACGACGTTGTCCGGCCCGTTGACGGCCGCGATGGAGCTGGCCCAACCGCCCTGGGAGAGGAACTCGCGCAGCTCCGGCTCCGCGGCGGAGACCGCGATGTTGCTGCCCTCCGGAAGCTGCTGAATCAACCGTCCGCGGTGAACGGCCAGCTTCAGGCCATCCTCCACGCTGAACACGCCCGCGATGCAGGCCGCCGCCAGCTCGCCCGTGCTGTGTCCCAGCAAGACGTCCGGCTGGATGCCCCACGACATCCACAGCTCGGCCAGCGCGTACTCCAACACGAAGACCACCGGCTGGGCGTAGTCGAGCTGGTCGATGGGCGATGGCGTGCCCGGCTCCGCGTAGAGGACGGAGATCAGCGAACGGTCCCAATACTCACGGAGCATCTGGTCGAACGAGTCGATGCGCCGGCGGAAGCCCGGATGCGTCTGGTACAGCTCGCGCGCGGCTCCGACGTACTGCGAGCCCTGACCGGAGAACAGGAACGCGACCTTCACCGCCTGCTTCGTGTCGGCCTCTGCCTGGATGACTCCCGGGTGCTCGTCCTTCCGCTCCGCCGCGCCCAGGACGGCGGCCACCTGCGCGGCGTCCGCCCCCACCACCGCGAGCCGGTGGTCGAAGGCGACACGCCCGGTGTTCGCGGAGAAGCACACGTCCGCGAGCGATGCGCCCGGTGCTTCGAGCGCCGCCCGGTAGCGACCCGCGAGCTGCCGCAGCGCCTCCGGGCTCCGCGCCGAGAGCGCCAGGAGGTGCCGCGAGCGGTCCAACTGCTGCACGTCCGGCGCTGGCGTCGCCTGCGGCGGCGCCTCTTCGACGACCACGTGGACGTTGGTGCCGCCGATGCCGAACGAACTGAGCCCCGCCCGCAGGACACCCTGCGTCGCGGTCCAAGGCCGGGCCTTGTCCACCACGTAGAAGGGCGTCTTGTGGAGCTCCAGCCGCGGGTTCGGCGACTGATAGTGGAGCGTGGGCGGCAGGGTGCGGTGCTGAAGCGCGAGCACGACCTTGATGAGCCCAGCGATGCCCGCCGCGCTGTCGAGGTGGCCGATGTTGCCCTTCACCGAGCCCAGGCCGCACGACTGCGCCTGGACCTGTCCGCCAAACGCCTCCGTCAGCGCGGAGACTTCAATGGGGTCGCCAATGGCCGTTCCGGTGCCATGGGCTTCGACATAGGAGATGGTCCGCGGGTCCACCTTCGCGTGCTGATGCGCGCGGCGTACCACGTCCGTCTGGCCCTCGACACCGGGCGCCATGAAGCCCACCTTGCGGTGCCCGTCGTTGTTGATGGCGGAGCCCTTGATGACGGCGAGCACCCGGTCCCCATCCGCCAGCGCCTGGCTCAGGCGCTTGAGGACCACGATGCCAGCGCCGCTTCCTGGGATGGTTCCGTTGGCCCCGGCGTCGAAGGGACGGCAGTGGCCGTCGCGCGAGAAGACGCTGCCTTCCTCGTACAGGTAGCCCACGCGGTGGGGGACCTTGATGGCCACGCCGCCCGCGAGCGCCAGGTCGCAGCTGCCCTCATTCAGCGCCGCGCACGCCTCGGACACCGCGACCAGGGACGTGGAGCACGCCGTCTGGACGTTGATGCTGGGCCCGCGCAGGTCGAGCTTGTAGGACACCTGCGTGGCCAGGAAGTCCTTGTCCTGGGCCATCAGGTCCTGGAAGAAGCCGATGGGGCGCGTCAGGTCCGGGTAGGGATAGCGATAGTGGCTGACGCTCTTCCCGGCATACACGCCGACGAGCCCGTTGCGCCCCGACGGCGGATAGCCCGCGTGCTCCAGCGCCTCCCAGGCGCACTCCAGGAACACCCGCTGCTGCGGATCCAACGCGCGCGCCTCACGAGGCGTCAGCGAGAAGAACTCCGCGTCGAAGGTGTCGAAGTCCTCCATCACCGCCGACGAGCGGACGTACCCGGGATTCCGGAACGCCTCCGGACTGACGCCCGCGGCCAGCAGCTCGTCATCGGTGAAGGTGCCCACCGACTCCACGCCCTGCATCAGGTTCTGCCAGAACTGCTCGGGCGTCGAAGCCCCGGGGAAGCGGCAGCTCAAGCCGATGATGGCGATGTCCCGCGCATCCTGCGTCCGTGGCGTCTCCTCGCGCGGCGCGAGTGCCACCTCTGGCTTCGCCTCACCGCCCGCCGCCGCGAGCCTGGCCGCGAGCACCTTGACGGTGGGCCTGCCGAACAGGTCCGTGACGGGAACCGACAGCCCCAGCTTTTCCTTGAGCTCTAGGTGGAGCTTGATGAGGTGTACCGAGTTGGCGCCCAGCTCGAAGAAGTTCCGGTCCGGGTGGACCTCTGGAACACCCAGCACCTCCGCCACGGCCTTCGCGATGGACTGCTGAAGCGCCTGGGCCTCACGGCCTGGGCGGGCGGCGACGGCGGGCTTGCTCTCCTCGCGCTGCGTGGGCCGGGCGACGTGGTCCGGATGCGGCAGCGCCTTGCGGTCCACCTTCGCGTTGCGGGTCAGCGGCAGCGCCTCCAGCACGACGTAGGTCGCTGGGACCAGGTGCTCGGGCAGCTTGCGGGACAGGAACTCGCGGACGTGCCGGGTATCCACACCGCGCTTCGTGTCCGAGGCGACGACGTAGGCGACCAGGCGCTTCTCGTGGTGCTCGCCGACCGCCCCGACCACCGCCGCGCTGATGCTCGGCTCCTGGAGCAACGCGGCCTCGATTTCACCCGGCTCGATGCGCTGTCCACGGATGGAGAGCTGGAAGTCGACGCGGCCCAGGAACTCGATGGTGCCATCCGGCAGGTACCGCCCGAGGTCGCCGGTGCGGTAGAGGCGCTCGCCCGTCCGTGGGTGCACGGTGAACTTCTTCGAGCCCGCTCCCGCGCCCACGTAGCCCAGCGCCACGCCCACGCCCGCGCAGCACAGCTCGCCGGGCACCCAGATGGGGCGCTCGTCCAGGTGCTCGTCCAGCACGTAGTACTTCGTGTTCGAGATGGGCTTGCCGTACGGGATGCTGCGGCGCCGCTCGTCGGCCTCGACGACCGGATGGGAGATGTTCCACAGGGACGTCTCCGTCGGGCCGCCGACGCTCATCAGCTTCACGTCGCCGAACTTCGCCCGCAGGCGCGCGGGCATGGTGACGGGGAGCCAATCTCCGCCGAGCATCACCAGACGCAGCGGGCAGGTCAGCCGGGCGTTGCTGCCTTCGAGATACGTCAGCAGCATCTCCATCATCGCCGGCACGGTGCTCCAGATGGAGACGCCATGACGGGACATCAGCTCGGCCCAGTGGGAGGGGTCCCTGCGCGAGGACGCATCCGGCATGACCAGGGCCGCGCCCGCGCTCAGGGTTCCGAAGACGTCGTAGACGGAGAAGTCGTGGTGGAGCGCGCTGAGCGCGATGACGCGGTCATCCGGCCCGACGCCGAACTTCCGGTTCGTCCACTCCACGCCATTGACCATTCCGGCGTGGGTGAGCATGGCCCCGTTGGGCTGGCCCGTGGAGCCAGAGGTGTAGAGGATGTGCGCCAGGTCCTCGGGCTTCTGCACGGGCGCCAGTGGCGCCTCGCTGTACTCGCTGAAGGCGTCCGGCGTGACGACCAGCACCTGCACCCCTTCGGGCCAGGACTCCTGGGCGAACTTCGGCTGCGTCACCGCCAGCTCGGCCCCGCCGTTTCGCATCATGTAGACGCGCCGCTCGTGCGGCAGCCCCGCGTCGATGGGCAGGTACGCCGCTCCCGAGCTGAGAACCCCCAGCGCGGCCACGACCTGCTCCCACCCCTTCTCCATCACAATCGCGACGATGCGGTTGGGCGCGGCGCCACGCTCGCGCAGCGCATGTCCGAGCCGGCTGGAGCGCCGGGCGAGCTCGCCATAGCTCAGGCTGACGCTCGACGAGGCCAGCGCCAGGGCGTCCGGGCGCGCCGCGGCGTGACGGTAGAAGCCGGTGTGGAGCAGCTCCCCGCTCCGCGGGCGCGCCGTGTCGTTGACGCGGGCCAGCAGCTCCACCTGCCGGACCGGACGGGTGTCCAGGCCCTGCTGGTCCCACGCCGCGTCGTCCTCCGCCAGGCGCCGTAGCAGCGCGCAGAAGCTGGAGAACATGTCTTCAATCATGCCGGCCGGGAACAGCTCCTCCGCCACGTCCCAGTTCAGGAAGACGCCGCCCCGCTGGTAGACAATCTGCAGGTCGATCCACACCTGGGGCGTCTGCGTCAGCGCCTCGATGAGCTCGCCGAACTCCTCCGCCAGGAAGTCGACCCAGTGCGAGTCCTTGCTCTTGGAGTGAGACGCGAAGCTCGTCATCACCACCGGCATGATGGCGCCCGCGATACGGCCCTGAGCCCTGAACAGCTCCCGCAGCAGCTCGACGCCGCTGACCTCACGGTGCTCCAGCGCCAGGAAGAGCTGGTCCCGGATGGCAAGGGCCCGCTCCGTGAACGTCCGCTCCGGCCGGTGGTCCACCTCGATCAGCGTGAAGCTGGCGAAGGTGCCGACAATCTCGTTGACCTGGGGATGAAGGGGCAGCCGGTTGAAGTGCGGGACGTTGAGCGTGAAGCGGGGGCTGCGGCTCCAGCGCGCCATGACCTCCGCGTACGCCGCCAGCAGCAACTCCGGCTCCGTCAGCTTGCGCGCGCGGGCTCGCTGCTTGAGCGGCTGCCAGATATCCGGCCCCAGTCGTTCGAACACGCGCCCGAAACGAGGACGTCGGAGCGAACCCGGGTCCTTGTCGAGCGGGAGGTCCGGCGCGGGCGGGAGGTTCGGGAGGCGGGAGCGCCAGTACTCGAGCGAACGCGCATAACGAGCACCGCGCGCGTGCTGCACCGCCAGCGCGTAGTCCCGGAAGGACAGGTCCAGTTGCGGAAGCGCGGGCGCCCCACCCAGGTGTTTGTAGAGGTGGACGAGCTCCCGGTAGAGAACCTGGAAGCTGAAACCATCGATGAAGGTCCCATCGATGCTCATGAAGAGGCGCGAGCGGCCCCCGTCGAGCTGGCACACGCGGAACTCGAACAACGGCCACTGGTCGAGCGCCAGCACCTGCTGCGACAGCCGCTCACGGATGGCCTGGAAGCGAGCCTCCGTCTCCTCCTGTTCGCGTCCGCGCAGGTCCTCCACGGGCAGGACGTAGCGCGGCACGTCGGGGAGGATGCGCTGCTGGAAGCCGGGGAGCGCCACCACCCGCAGCATCTCATGGCGGGCGATGAGCAGGTTCCAGGCGTCCTCGAAGCGGGCCAGGTCGAGCGCGTGGCAGTCAATCTCGTTGTACGCGTGCATCGCCGCGTTCATCTCGAGCTCGGCCTGCCGGCCCACGCTGTAGGCCTGCTGGATCTCCGTCATCGGGAACGGCGCGTGCCGCTCCTCGGGCCGGGGCGTGATTTGCGGCAGCGTCTCCGCCTGGGGCATGCGCTGCTCCGACAGCAGTGTCAGCAACGCGGCCTTGTTCGCCACGAGCTGCTCACGCAGCGCCCCCGGAATCTCGCCCGTGGGCGAATCGACCGCCAGGCGGTCCCCTTCCACCGACAGCTTGATGCCGTGCCCAGCGAGGGCCTGAAGAAGCTCATTCAATGTCATAGCAGGACCCGCTTCGATTCATCGCGCTCCGAGGAGGCAGCGCCGAGCACACTGGCCACAGCGAGCTTTCCGAGAAGCTCAGCCGTCACCTGCTCAATGGAACTTTCATCAACGAAACTCTTGAGAGGCATGCTCACGTCGAGTTCGCCCAGCACCATGTCCCGCAACTCGAGCGCCATGATGGAGTCGAACCCCAGCGCGTCGAACGAGTCCGTGGACGAGAGCTTCGTCGTCGGAATCTTTCCAACCTCGCTGATCATCTCCTTGAGCCGCGCCTCCAGGACGCCGCGGCGAGCGGAGCCTTCCAACGCGAGCAACACCTCGCGCAGCTTGCGCGGCGCCTCCACGACATCAGGCACGGCATCGGTGACGGATGCGGCCCGGAACAGCGACGAAGCCACGATGGAAGGATGGCTGGCAGTCCATCGCGTCACATCGAAGCGCGCGATGCCCCGGGTGACGCGGTTCTCCGCGAGCACCAGCGCCATGGCCGCCAGGGCTTCATCCACGGATATGGGCGACATGCCCCGCTCCGCCAGCCGGTCGCCACGCCGAGCATCCGCGACGGCCATGCCGACCTCGCCCCAGCTCCCCCAGTTGAGGCTGATGGCCGGCAGCCCCCGTGCACGACGGAAGTGCGCCAGCGCGTCGAGGAACGCGTTGGCCGCGGCGTAGCTGGCCTGCCCCGGCGAGCCAATCAGCGACGCCGTCGAGGAGAACAGGACGAAGTGCTCGAGAGTGGTGTCGGTGGCCAGCGCATGGAGGTTCCAGGCACCGTCGACCTTGGGGCCCATGACCGTCTCGAAGTCCTGGGGCTCCCACTGCAACAACGAGCTGTCCGCCAGCACACCCGCGCTGTGGAAGATGCCCCCCAGCGGCGCTCCGCCTCTGCGGACGGCAGCCAGCATCTCCGCCACCGACTCCGGGCGGCTCACATCGACGCGGAAGGTCTCCACCCGCGCGCCCGCCGCACGCAGCGGCGCCAGGGCCTTCCGGGCCTCGTCGGTCTCACCTTTTCTTCCACAGAGGGCAAGGTGCCGCGCGCCGCGCTCCACCAGCCAGGAGGCGAGCCGCAGTCCGATTCCGCCGAGCCCCCCCGTAATCAGATAGGTGCGGTCTTGCCGGGGACGAAACGCTCCCGCGCCTTCCGGAATCGTTTGGCTCTGCGTGAGCGAGGGCACCAGCCGCTGCTCGCCGCGCAGCACGACCTCGTCGTCGTCAGCGCCAGCAGGGACCTTGCGCGCCAGCTCCGTCACCAGCGCACCGAAGGCCGCGGGTTCGATGTCGATGCGCTTGCAGGCAAGCTCCGGGTGCTCGTAGGCGACAACCCGTCCCAGGCCCCACAGTGGCGCGCCAGCAATCGCCGTGGGTCCAGCCGCTCCGCCAGCGGCTTGCGAGCCCTGGGTGACGAGGAACAACCGAGGCAGCGTAGGCGCCGACTGCCGTGCCAGGGTCTGCACGAGCGACGCCGCCGCGTGGACCTCACGCTGAACCGATGTGCGCAGCCCTTCCAGTGATTCGGGGTGCTCCGAACCCGACAGGTAGATGACGCCTCGGGGCGCCGGGCTCTCGGACAGCCACTCCCGCAGCACCGACGCCTGCTCGGAGCCCCCGATGGCCACGCGCACCGTGCCTCCGGCGGTGGACAGGGCTTGCCGAAGCGACTCCGATGCCGCCGGCTGCGTGCTCACGATGAGCCAGCGCCCCTCCGCGTCCACGGGCCCCTGCCCCACCGTGCGCGTATGCCACATGAGTTCGCAGAAGAGGTCCCGGGGGGATGCATCCCGGACGGGCTGCACGCTGCTCGGCGCTGGAGCGACCGCTCCGTCCCACCAGTAGCGCTCACGCTGCCACGGGTACGTCGGAACCACCGTCTTGCGCGCCCCTGTGAAGAGGCCCTCGAAGCGAATGGAGCCTCCGGAGGAGTACCCTCCCGCGATGACGTCCAGGACACCCGTCCAGGCATCATCACCGGGCTTGCTGGCACGCAGGATGACGGCCTTGCTTCCACGGCTTCGTGCAGTGGCCTCCAACGCCTCCCCAACGGAAGCCTCACAAGAGACCTGGATGAATGCCGAGGCGTTCCGCGCACACAGGTGCGCCACGGACGACGCCGGGTCGCTCACCTCAGCGCGCTGTCTCTCCCAGTACGCCCCCGGCACCGTGGCGCCCGCTTCGACCCAGGTGCCATCGACGGTGGAGAAGAATGGGTACTTCACGGGTTGAGGACGCACGGGCTGCGCTGGCGTCAGTTGCAGGGCGAGCCGCACGGCGTCTTCCACGCTGAGTGCTCCCGCGACCACTCCCGCGGAGAGCGCTCCCACGCCGAATCCGGAAACAGCGACGGGGGTCAGACCGCACGCGCGCCAGAGCTCCGCCAACGCGAGCTGGAGCACGAGGAGCGCGCCCACCGGGTGTCCTTCGCCCGCCTGCTCTCCCGCCACCTGTTCGATGACGGACCCACCCGCCACCTGCCGGAAGACTGCGTCCACCTTCTCCGCGTGGGCGCGGAAGACGTCCCGGCCCAGCAGCTCACGCATCAGGCGGTTGGCCTCGGGCTCCGTGCCACCGAAGACGAAGACGGGCCCGCCCTCACCTGAACCTCGAGTGACACCCGGCGCATCGCGTCCCTCCGTGACAGCGTGAAGGGCCGCTCGAAGCGCGTCGGGCGTCTTCGCCACGAGCACCGCACGGTGCGCATGGTGGGAGCGCCCAGCGCCCGCCATGAAGCACGCATCCTGGAGCCGCGTTCCTGGACCGGCCTCCTCCGACACGTACCGGAGCCATGACGCCGCCAGTGTGCGCAACGCGGGCTCCGAGCGCGCGGAGAGGGGCAACACATACGGCCCTGCGTCCACGGCGGCATGGGGGGCCTCCGCGTACGCCTCGACGAGCGCATGCGCGTTCACACCGCTCATCCCAAACGAGCTCACGGCGACGCGATGAGGGCCGTCCTTCGCCGCCAGGGCCGTGCGCGCTCGAGGCACCGCGAGCCCTGAGCCCTCCCACGTGAACTCCGGGGTCGGGTGCTCGAAATTGATGGAGGGAGGCACCTCGCCCGCCTGGAGCACCAGGACGGCCTTGATGAGTCCCGCGATGCCGGCCGCGGCTTCCGTGTGACCGATGTTCGGCTTGACGGAGCCAATCCACAGCGGGCGCTCCGAAGTCCGCGCTGCGCCGTAGACGCGCGACACGCCGTCCAGCTCGATGGGATCTCCCAGCCGCGTTCCCGTCCCGTGCGCTTCCAGGTAGTCCACCTGGCCGGGCTCGATGCCCGCGCGCTGCAACACGCGCCGGTACAGCGCTTCCTGCGCCCCGACGTTCGGCACCGTGAGGCCACCGCTGGCGCCGTCGTGGTTCATGCCCGTGCCACGCAGGGTCGCGAGGATGCGGTCGCCATCCCGGACGGCGTCCCGCAACCGCTTCAGGACGACCACGCCACAGCCTTCCCCCTGCACCATGCCGTCCGCGTCCCGGTCGAACGTGCGGCAATGACCGCTGGGGGAGAGGGCTCCCGCCTTGGACAGGAACACGCTGAGTTGCGGCGCCAGGATGAGCTTCACGCCTCCGGCGATGGCGAGCGTCGACTCCTCCGTTCGCAGGCTCTGACACGCCAGGTGCACGGCGGACAAAGAGGACGAGCACGCGGTGTCCACCGCCATGCTCGGCCCTTCGAGCCCGAGGAGGTACGACAGCCGGCCCGCGACATAGCTGGCGTCCACACCCGTGGAGTAGTGGGCGCTCACCTTCTCCAGCCCGCCCCCCGTGACGAACGCGTAGTCCTTCGCGTGGACGCCTGCGAAGACACCGGTCCGCGTCCCCTGGAGCTGATGCGGGGGAATGCCAGCGTCCTCCAGGGCCTCCCAGCTCACCTCCAGGAAGAAGCGCTGCTGTGGGTCCATGCCCTCGGCTTCGCGCCGGGAGATGTGGAAGAACTCCGCGTCGAACCGGTCCACCTCGTCGACGAAGCCGGCGCGGCGCATGGACAGCTTTCCGGGCCTGGAGGGGTCCGGGTCATAGAGCCCCTGGAGCGCCTGCCGGTCGCTGGGAATCTCCGTCAGCGCCTCCCGTGCCCCCCACAGCAGGTCACGGAACTTCGCGGGGCTGGTGGCGCCCCCCGGAAAGCGGCAGGCCATGCCGATGATGGCAATCGGCTCCCGCTCACCATTCGAGGCCGTCGCCAGCTTCTTCTGCAGCTTCTCGATGGTCAGCAACGCCTGCTGGAGTGGCGACAACTCCGCCATGAATCCGTCCTTGCGGTTCATCACGCGACCTCGAGGCTGAGTTCGGCCAACGTCCGGGCGATCTGCTCGCGCGCTTCGTCCTCGGACAGCCCGGCAATGCGCTCCATCAGGCCCTGCTCCTCCTGCTCGGGCGTGCTCACCTCGCCCAAGTCCGACGGCAGGCGGCCACGCCGCGCCTCCAACAGGGACAGCAGCCGCTTCGCCAGCGACTCCAGCCGGGGCAGCTCGAAGAAGAGCGTCGTCGACAACGGGAGCTCGAGCGCCCGCGAGATGCGCTCCTTCAACAACGTGGCCCCGATGGAGTTCAGGCCCAGTTCGAAGAAGGTCCGTCCCTGCACATCGAGCGTCGCGGGCTCGACCTCCAGCACGTCCGCGAGGTGCCCCCGCAGGAACGCCCGCATCTGGGCCTCCCCATGCACATCGGGAACGCGGGAGGCATCCCCGGCGGCCACCGCGGCGGCCTGAAGCAGGGCGGCGGCGTCCGGCCGCGCGTCCTTGGGTGAGCGGCAGACTTCATCGGGTGAAAGCCACTCGGGCCACAGGCGTTGACGCTGGAACGGGTAGACCGGCAGGCTCACGCAGCGCCCTGCACGCACCGGGAACACCTCGGGCGGCACCGCCCCATCCGCGACGAAGACACGCCCGGCCTCCACCTGCTCCAGCGGCATGCCCTCCTGAACCAGGAGCGTCGTCCCACTCGACGTCGCAAGCGAATCGAGGAGCGCCACGAGCCCAGCCCGGTCGCCCGCAATCACCACGGCACGGTGCCGGTGGTGCTGACGCTTGAGCGCCGCCGTGAAGCAGACGTCCTCCAGCGTCGCCACCGAGTCCGGCGTCGTGGCGAGGAATTCCCGAAGCTGGAGCGCCCGCTGACGGAGCGCGTCCTGAGAGAGCGCCGAGAGCGCCAGGAAATGGACCGGCGCTGGCGTCCGCTCCAGCACCTCAGCCGGAGCCGCCTCCAGGACCACGAAGCCGTTGGCACCGCCCAGGGACGTGGACACGATGCCCGCTCGCAGCGGCACGCCATGCTCCCGCGCGGCCCAGGGCTCCAGCTCCGTCTGGATGCTCAACCCGAGCGCGTCGAACGAAACCAACGGGTTGGGCGCGTCCACGTGAATCGTCGGCGCCAGCGTGCGGTGGTGCAGCGACAGGCACACCTTGATGAACTGCGCGATGCCCGCCGCGGCGCCCAGGTAGCCCACGTTGTTGCTGATGGCGCCGAGCCTGCAGGGCAACGGCCGCTGCGTCCCGAGCGCCTCCCCGATGGCCTCCGCCTCGGCCGCGTCGCCCTTGAGGAAGGACGAACCGTGCAGCTCGATGTAATCGATGCTCGCCGGAGCCACCCCGCCCTGCTCACACGCCTGCCGGATGACGTCCGCCTGCGCCGAGGCGCTGGGCGCCATGATCCACTCGTTTCGGCCGTTGTGATTGACGGCGCTGCCCCGAATCACCGCGTACACGCGGTCACCGGGCTCAACCCTGGACAGGCGCTTGAGGACGACGACACCAGCGCCCTCCCCGCGCACGTAGCCGTCCGCCTGGGCATCCAGGGTCCGGCACTGCCCCCGCTCGGAGAACACGCCGGCCTGGGACAGCATGATGCTGCTGTCCGGGGACAGCATCAGTTCGACGCCCCCGGCGAGGGCCATCTCCACCTCGCCCAGCGCCAGGCTGCGGCACGCCTCATGGAGGGCCACCGTCGAGGAGGCACACCCCACGCTCGACACGGTGCTGGGTCCCCGGAAATCAAAGGCGTAGGAGAGCCGGTTGGCCGCGAAGGACGCCGTCGTTCCCAGGACGGAATAGCCATCCAGCGCGGACCAGTCCCGCGCCAGCATCCGCTGGAAGTCGCTGAAGTTGATGCCCATGAAGACGCCCGTGCGGCTCCCTCGCACGGCGTCGAAGGGCAGGCCCGCATCCTCCAGCGCATGCCATGCACACTCGAAGAGGAGACGGTGCTGTGGATCCATCTGCCGCAGCTCCCGCTTCGACAGCCGGAACGCCGCGGGGTCGGCCAGCTCCACGCCTTCAATCAGTCCGGCCTTGCGGTTGCGAATCGTGCCGGGGCGATCAGGTGCCGCATCAAAGAGCGCGGCCGAAGGCCAGCGCCCGGACGGGATGTCCCCCGTTGCATCAATCCCATCACATAGCATTTGCCAGAGCGTACGCGGGCAGTCCGACATGGGGAAACGCAGCCCCAGTCCAATCACAGCAATGGGTTCACACCACATCAGAGCACGGCTCCGCTGGCGACTCGAAAGCCGCTCAGACTCATCACCTGTTTGAACTTCATTCTCGACCAACAAGAATCAATAAAGACATACGTCCGGAACGTCTCTCACCGCGGCCGGCGTGGCATCACGCGGCCCGAGGCCTCCGTCCTCCACCACGGACAGATCGCCAAAATCAAAAAGGGCGTGCTTGTACAGCTTGAGGCGCGGACTCAATCCTTCGGGCCCCACCCGCACCGCGATGAACTTCGCGCGATCGGTCTGCATCATCCGCTCGAAGTCCCGAACGGCTTGCTTCGAGGAGTTGGGATACCCGAAACGGGAGATGGCTTCCAGAACCGCAGAGGTCTGGATCCCGCTGTAGATGAGGTTGATGCGCTTGGGCTGGGATTGGGACTCGGAGGCCTCGATGGCGACCTGGGTCATCTTGTCCGCGGAGTGCTCCCAGAGCAGCGCGTTCAGCTGGCGAACCCGCTCCAGCTCCGGGGCGGACACGCCCATTTCCTGGAGGAAGCGCCACAGCTCCGAGCCAGGCTGGAATGGAGGCCGCTGCTCGTCGAAGCGCACCAGGTACATCTTGGATTCGAGCGTTCCGTCCTCCAGGAAGCTCAGTCCCAGGAACAGCGGGTAGTACTCGGTCCGCAGCGCGTCAGCGTAGGTCTTCACCCGCTCCGCGAAGGGCCCTGCCCGGAAGCGCTCCGGCAAGCGGCTCATCGCCTCATCGAAGCCGGAGTGCCCACGCATGGAATCGAAATGCCAGCTGGCGGCAATGGAATACCGGGTAGGCCCCCCGGGCTTGAACTCCGCGCGCACCAGCCCCAGGTCCGAAGGCCGGAATGTCTCGCAGATGGCCACGGACCGCTCGATGCCCTCGTTGGAGATGCCGAGCAGACGCGTGTACTCCCGGAAGGCCTGCGTGACCGTCCCATTGTCGCTGTAGAGCATGAAGCCCAATCCGGGCTCGTCCACGTTGTAGGAGAACTCAATCAACGCCTTCTTCGCGATGCCCAGGCCCTGCACCGGGAGCCAGTAGTCCAGGAACCGCCGCACCTCGGCGGCCTCGCTCAGCAGACCTTGGGCGCGCAGGGCATCCCGGACGAACCACCCCAGCGTCTTGTCCGGCTTCCACAGCACTTCCGTGTCGAAGTGGCAGATGCGATCACGCGGGCCGACCCGTTGAGGCACCACCAGGTTGGCCAGCATCCGTCCCGCATAGCGCGCTCCCAGCGCCACCCGGCTGGCGGGCCACAGTGCCTCGGCGCCCAAGCCCTTCTCGGACTTCTGCTGCCAGGCGCGCTTCGCGAGCCGCAAGGCGATGTCCGGGCGCAGGAGGAACTCCGGCCCCGCCTGGACGTGCATCAGCTTGAGGAACTCCTGGTAGATCTCCGGATGCTCGTGGTTCAGCGCGTAGAGCTCCTCCACGTACCACTGGGCCAGCTTGATGAGCCGCGTCCGCTCACCGGGGACGTGGGGATGCCGCATGGCCTCCGCCGTCACGAAGAACCAGAGGCCCTGGAGCCACTGCGCGCCCGTGCGCAGGTAGGACGCCGTCCAGGCCTGGGTCACCGCCTCCAGGCTGTCGAGCTGGTGCAGCGCCTCGTTGAGGAGGTTCGCCTCCAGCATCGCCACCGACATGCCCTGGCCGAAGACGGGGTCGAAGTAGCACCACGCATCCCCCAGGACGAGCAACCCCGCGGGGAAGTCCCGGATGCGCTCGAAGTGGCGCCATTTCACGTCCGGCACCCGGTACACCCCGACGTCCGAGACGGGCTTCGCGTCCTTGATGGCTTCGTAGATGTCCGGCTCGCGGAGGCTGCGGGCGAACTCCACGAATCCGTCCTCGTCGCGGGGCGGGTGGTGTCCTTCGTAGCCGAACAAGGACACAATCCAGCGATTGCCTTCCACGCCCAGCATCGCCCCGCCGCGCGGTTTGTCGGGCGGCAGCGGGGTGATCCACAGCCCGCGCCAGTCCCTGGCTGTCTCCGGCTGCTCGAAGAGGCGTGACACGTAGCAGAGGTTGATGGGCAGCCGGCTCTCCTCCGGCGGGCTGAACCCCAACTCCGACAACCACTTGCCCAACTGCGATCCGCGCCCGCTCGCGTCGACCACGATGTTGGCGAGCCGGTTCGTCACGCCGCCGCCGTCCTCGTGGCGGTCATGCGTCTGGACACCGAGAATCCGCCGTCCATCCGGCGAGGCCAGCAGCGCCCGCACGGAGGTCGACTCCAGGATCTCCACGTTGGAATAGGCGCGAAGCCGCGCTCTCAGGTAGCGCTCCAGGGAGCAGCGCGTCTGCGGGTACAGGACGATGCCGCTGCGGTGGCGCGGCATCCAGTCACCAAACTGCAGCCACCGGAGGTCCTGGGTGAAGTCGAAGGGCTCGATGCCGTCCGCCTTCATCTGCTCGACGAGGCCGGGGAAGTACTGCTCCAACAGGTCCACACCCTTTCGCAGCAGGACATGGATGTGATTGCCCTGGGGCGCGCCCTGACGCGGACCATCCTGGAGCACGTCCCGTTCAATGACGGTGACGCGCTCGAAATGGTCCGCCAGCACGCGCGCGGCGCTGAGCCCACCGATACTGGCGCCAATGACAATGGCGCTCCCTGGAAGTTTGTTCATGCCGTGTCCCGCCTCTTGCAGCGACAACGCTCAGGTTGCTCGCGGAAGCCGTTCAGGCCGCCGCCTGCTGTCTGGTCAGGTGCGCCAGGATGAGGTCGTGGACTTGCGTGGCGTGGAGTGTCTCTGCCTCGATCAGTTCGCCGTGTCGTGTGAGCAGCACCGGCCCATCCTCCGGGCCGGTGGGCAGGCCATGCGCCCCTTTGAGGAGGGAACCGTCCATCGAGACGACCTCCAGTCGGGAGCGTACGCCCAGCTTCTCCTTCACGACACTGCCCCCCAGTTCCAACATGCGCAGACCCAGCTTCGGGTCCACGAACATCTCCAACGGGTCGTAGCCTGGCTTGCGGTAGATATCGACGGTGCGCGCGTAGTCCGGCGCACGCGTGTCATCGAGCCAGTAGAAGTACGTGAACCAGGCATCCGGTTCCGCCAGGGCCACCAGCTCGCCTGAGCGTGGGTGGTCCAGATGGTGGGCGCGCTTGCCCTCGGCATCGAGCACCTGGGCCACTCCGGGCTCCGCCTCGACCAGCGCCTTGACCTCGTCCAGGAGCGCCGGGTTCCGGACATAGATGTGCGCGATCTGCATGTCCGCGACGGCGAACGCCTCACTGCCGCTGGGATAGACGACGTCACGGCCGCCCTCGTCCCGGATCGCCAGCCACCCTCGGCGGCGGAAGAGGCGGTTCAGGTGGACGGCCCGGGACACGGGGACCGCGCCGAACTCCGAGAGGATGATGACGCGCACGCCGCGCGACTCGTAGAAGCCAATCAGCTTCCCGACGACGTCGTCGATCTCCCGGAGGCTCTTGTGGATCTCCTTCGCGTCCGGTCCAAACGTGTGCGGCGTGTAGTCCAGGTGCGGAAGGAAGACGAGCGAGAGCGTGGGGCCGTGCCGCTGCTCCAGCCACATGGCGACGTCGGCGATCCACTCCGAGGAGCGGATGCTGTAGCGGGGCCCCCAGTAGTCATACGCGGGGAAGTTCCCCAGCGCCTCCACGAGCGGCTTGCGCAGGTGGAGCGGCTCCGTGAACACGTCAGGCACCACCCGCCCGTCCGCGGTGAACGACGGCTGCGGCGTGATGGCGTAGTCCGCCTTCGAATACATGTTCATGAACCAGCACACGCGGGCGCAAGTGAAGCTGGGGTCGAGCTTGCGGGCGGCGTCCCAGAGCTGCGGCGTCTGCACCAGCCCATCGGACTGGGGCCAGAAGCGGACCTCTCCCAGCTCCCGATGGAGCCATCCATCTCCGACGATTCCGTGCTCGCTGGGGTATCTTCCGGTCAGGAACGTCGCCTGCATGGTGCAGTTCAGCGCCGGCAGGATGGGCTGGAGCCGCACCATGCGCCCCCGCTCCACGAATGCCTGCATGTTTGGCGTCGAGGGGCCGACATACCTCGCGCTCAATCCAGGCAAATCCAAAACGACGCAACGTTCCATGTCCGAAGCAAACTGCCCACGAGCAAACCAGTCAATCACCGACCAGGTTGTCCCATACCCTGGTCTGAGATGCGTGCTCAGCCACTTCAACCAGGTCAGCCGCGTGTAGAATTTTACCGCGGCCATAGGCTGGGAATCACTCACGCGAGCGATCGCAGCGGGAATGAGTGACACCGTACCCAGTGCAATGGGTAGTGAAACGAAACGGAATACATGGTCTGGAGGGGCGGGTCATGGGCCTCATTTCAGCCCATTTCCGTGCTGTTCGACGGTGCGCGGCCGGCCCTCGAGACCAGGTCCTCCGCGGCAGCGGAAGATCGCGTCCCCGCCCATTTGTAACTCATTGAGTCCACCTCGGACCAGACCCATCAGATAGGAATTACCAAACCCCGCACTTCAATCCCATCCAGCATCACCTCAAAAGACACACTTTTCGACCACCATCCCCGAGGTTCTTGACGACGCGTTCCCGCGCACGCGAGACTTCGCCTGACTCCTCTCACGTCTCACCATCCATCTCCGAGGGCCATGCAGCGCGAGCGCAAGGCGTTCGAAGCGCGCCCCCTCGTTGCTGTCACCCGTTGGAACGTCAGGAAAACATGGACTTCAGTTGGACTCACGAGCAGGTGGAGCTCTATGACCGTGCCCTCGCCTTCGCGCGGGCGCAGTTGCCCGAGGCCGCAAGGCCCAGCAAGGAAGCCCTGCCACGCGATTTGTGGCAACGCTGTGGTGAGTTCGGCTTCCTGGGGCTGCCCGTGCCAGCGGCGCATGGCGGACTGGGGCTGGACACACTGACCACCGCGCGGGTGATGGAGGCGCTGGGGCGTGGCTGCGTGGACACCGGACTGGTGTTCTCCGTGGGAGCGCACCTCTTCGCCTGCGTGATGCCCATCCTGGAGAGCGGGGATGACGCGCAGAAGTCCCGGTACCTG
Organism: Myxococcus sp. AB036A; assembly: GCF_006547355.1. Lineage (NCBI taxonomy): Bacteria > Pseudomonadati > Myxococcota > Myxococcia > Myxococcales > Myxococcaceae > Myxococcus > Myxococcus sp. AB036A. Next base: position 102,667 of record NZ_VHLC01000018.1, read on the forward strand.
CCCCGCCTGTGCTCGGGGGAATGGGTGGGCGCCAACGCCATCTCCGAACCGGAAGCGGGCTCGGATGTGTTTGCCCTGAAGACGCGCGCGGTGCGGGACGGCGACAGCTACGTGCTCGATGGTGGCAAGAGCTACGTCACCAATGGCCCTTCCGCGGACGTCTTCCTCGTCTACGCCGCCACGCAGCCGGCTCACGGGTACATGGGCCTGAGCGCCTTCCTCGTCGAGAAGGACACGCCGGGACTGTCCGTCGGGCGCGCCTTCGAGAAGATGGGGCTGTCCACGTCGCCCATCGCCCCCATCTATCTGGAGGGGTGCCGTGTCCCGGAGTCCGCGCGGCTGGGTGCGGAGGGCCAGGGCGCGGCGATGTTCAAGCGCTCCATGCAGTGGGAGCGCGCGTGCCTCTTCGCCGCCTACGTGGGCGTGATGGAGCGGGTGCTCGAACAGACGGCGGACTTCGCCCGGACCCGCAAGCAGTTCAAGAAGGCCCTGGGGAAGAACCAGGCCATCTCCCACAAGCTGGCGGACATGAAGCAGCGGCTGGAGGCGTCCCGGCTCCTGCTGTACCAGGCCTGCTGGAAGATGGACCGGGGCCAGGACGCCGTCATGGAGGTGTCCCTGGCCAAGCTGGCCATCAGCGAGGCCGCCATCCAGAGCGGCCTGGACGCCATCCAGATTCACGGCGGCATGGGTTACGTGGCCGAAACGGGCATCGAGCGCGTGCTGCGTGACGCCATTCCCAGCGCCATCTTCTCCGGTACCTCTGAAATCCAACGCGACATCATCGCCAATCAGCTCGGCCTATGACACTCGACCAAATCGTCATCCGTGCAGCGGCGAAGGCTCCCGAGTCCATCGCCCTCAAGGGTCCCGACGGGACCCTCACCTACGGCCAGTTGGACGCGCTCGCCAACCGCATCGCCCGCGCGCTCCAGGAGCTGGGCGTGAAGCAGGGAGACCGCGTGGGGCTGTGGACGGAGAAGTCCGTGCGCGCCGTCGCCGCGATGCAGGGCATTGCCCGGCTGGGCGCCGCCTACGTCCCCCTGGACCCGCTGAACCCCGCGACGCGGACGCGGCTCATCCTCGACGACTGCGGCATTGACGTGATGGTGACCACCACCACGCGCGCGTCCGAGCTCCACAACGCCGGCGTGAGCCGGCTGCGCTACCTGCTGGTGGACGACAAGGGGCCCGAGATCTGCTGGAACCGGCTGTGCAGCTTCTCGTCTGAGCCGCTGCCGCCGCACGGCTCGGGCGACCACGACCTGGCGTACATCCTCTACACGTCAGGCTCCACGGGAACGCCCAAGGGCGTGTGCATCAGCCAGCGGAACGCGATGGCCTTCATCGAGTGGTGCCATGCGCTGCTGGGCACCACGCCGGAGGACCGCTTCAGCAACCACGCGCCGTTCTTCTTCGACCTCTCGGTGCTGGACCTGTACGCGGCCTTCATGGGTGGCGCGTCCGTCACGCTCATCCCGGAGGCGCTGGCCTTCGCGCCGGAGAAGTTGGTGGAGCTGGTCCTCCGCGAGCGGTTCACCTGTTGGTACTCGGTGCCGTCGGCGCTGATGCTGATGATGCAGGAAGGCGGGCTGCTGAAGCATGGGGCGCTGCCCTTCCGCGCCGTGCTCTTCGCAGGCGAGCCGTTCCCCATCCGGCACCTGCGCCCGCTTCGTGAGCACCTGCGGCAGGCGCGGTTCTTCAACCTCTATGGACCCACGGAGACCAACGTCTGCACCTTCCATGAGGTGACGGACATTTCGCCCCACCGCACCGAGCCGGTGCCCATTGGCCGAGCGAGCTGTGGCAACCGCGTGTGGCTGGCCCGGCCGCCGCCGGACTCAGAGGAAGCGCGGGAGGAAGGCGACGGCGTGGGCGAGCTGATGGTGGAAGGCCCCACGGTGATGCTGGGCTACTGGGGCCAGCCTCGCCACGGGAGCGGGCCGTATGCCACGGGGGACCGCTGCCGCGAGCTGCCGGACGGCACGTTCGAATACCTGGGCCGCCGCGACAACATGCTGAAGGTGCGCGGGCGCCGCATCGAAGCGGGCGAAATCGAAGCGGCGCTGCTCACGCACCCGGACATCCGCGAGGCGGGCGTGATTGCCACCGGCTCCGGCCTGGAAGCGCGGCTGGTGGCCTTCGTGGTCAGCGGCGCCAGCAAGCCCCCTTCCCTGCTCAAGGTGAAGAAGCACTGCGCGGAGCGGTTGCCTCGCTACATGATTGTCGACGAGGTCCGCGTGCTGCCCGAGCTGCCCCGGACTCCCAACGGCAAGCTCAACCGGCGCGCGCTGAGGGAACTGACGCAGGCGCCTTGAGCCGGTGACGGGCCGCCAGGGAGCCCTGGCGGCCTGCCCCACACCGTCCGTGCAGCCGCCCCGCGCCTGCCCGCCTGCCCACAACGTCTCCTCGACTTCGTACAGGCCCCCGACCATGATGGCCGCGCGCGTCAACCGGGCCACATGGATTCCACCACAGCTGAACGGCCTCGCCGGCGGTGGGCTCGAATCATCGCGGGCGTGGTCTTTACAATCCTGGTCGTGCTCCCCGCGCTGGCACTGGTCGCTGCCGTGGTGGTGTTGCGCAACCTCGACAGTCCCTGGCTGAAGCAGCCCATTGTCTCCGAGGTGGAGACGGCCACCGGGCTCCAGGTGGACTATCAGGTCGCCCAGGTCGAGCTCCTCTCGGGGTTGAAGCTGGGTGGGCTGGTGGTGCGGACACCCGCTCCGTTCCATACCGCCGCGCCGGAGCTGCTGCGCATCGGCACGTTGGAGGCGCACTGGTCGCCCCGTGCGCTGGTGACCGGTCCCATCCGGATTGAGCGGGTGGTGGTGCGGGACGTGGCGCTCGCCCTGGTCGCTGACGATTCAGGCGCCACCTCCCTCACGGGACTAACGGGAACTGAAGCCCCAGAGCCGCCGCCCGTTGAAGCGCCGGTGAGTGCCTCCCAGCAGGTCGCCGACCTCCTGGGAGCGCCGCTTCCTGTCGGGCACGTCGACGTGTCGGGCGTGTCGCTGAGCTACGTCCGCGTCCAGCATGGCGAAGTCGCCGAGCGCTGGTCCCTGGGCGGGCTCGCGGCGCGGGTCGAAGCGAAGCAACACGACGGGGAATGGAAGGTCTTCGCGAACCTGGGCCAGGCGGGTGCTCCGCTGCCGCTGGAGCTGCGCCACGAAGGCGCCGCCACGCCCCCGGCCCTAGCGGAGCTGGCGTTCGCCCTTTCGATGGAGGCTGGCGCTTCGGCCGCTCGGGCGCAGGTGGACCTCGATGTCAGCCGGCAGACCTTCGACCCACGCTTCTCGGTCCGGTCGCTGCTTCACGGCGCGGTGGCCGCGCGGTTCGATGTCGAGAAGCGCCACATCGCCGTGGAGCTGGAGCGCACCCAACTGACGGACAGCGCGGAACTCGAGGCCCAGGCCGTGCTCCCGGATGCCGCGGACGCGCCCCCGGTCGTGACACGCGCCCTGGCGGACATCGACCTCGGAAGGCTGCTGGCGGCAATCCCTTCCGAATGGCGTCCGTTCACGCTCGAGCGCGGCAAGGTCAAGCTGGACGCACAAGACGTCACCCTGAGCGCGATGCCTCAACTGGGGCCTCGCGGCAGACTGGGCCTGGACGTGGACGTCGCGTCGCTCCGCATGGCCAGTGAGCCGGTCCGGCTGGCGCTCGGCGGAGGACGCGTCACCCTGGTGGCGACACCTGATCCGCGGCAGGGGCTCTCCGCGCAACTGACGTTCGGAATCGATGGGCTCGACGTGGGAGGCCCCACGGCCCTGCGGATTCCAAAGGCTCACGGTGAAGTGAAGGGACATCAGCTCCGCCCAGAGCCCTCCTCCCCGCTCCAGGTCGCCGGGAACGCGAGCCTGTCGGGCATGGTGGAGTCCCTGGACCTCCGGACTCCGGACCTCCGAGCGCAGGCCGAACGGATGGGCTTCCAGCTCAGCGCGCCGCTGGCGGCAGCGCCTCCCCTCGCACTGAGCGCGAACGTGCCCGTCGGGGCGCTCCATGTGTCGTTGCCGGATGGGCGCACGCTGCTGAAGGGCCCCGTGCGCGTGAAGCTCGATGCGTCGGACGCGTTCCCGCAGCTCGACGAGCCCCAGCTCAGCCGAGGCCGCGCGCAGCTCGTGCTCGACGTCGGCGACATGCAGGCGTCCCTGGATGCCACCAAGGACACCGACGCGGTGTCTTACACCCTGGCCGCGCGGACACCGGACCTCGCCGCCGCCCGCCCCTTCATTCCCGACTCGGTCGCGGCGCGCATTCCGTGGCGGCACCTGGGCGTGAGCCTGGACTCCAAGGGCAGCGTGAAGGCGCTCTTCTCATCCGCGCCACGGCTGGAGCACCGCACGGAGCTGAAGCTGCAACGGCCCGCGTGGGACAACGTGACGGCCAGCGACGTCACCCTAGTGATGCGCTCGCGGGGTGACGCCTGGCGCCACCAGGGCGACGTGGACCTGCGAATCGAAGGGCTCCGGGCGGGTGAGAAGGACATGGGGCTCCAGCATCAGACGCTGACCCTGGACCTCAATCGCCGGAAGCCCGCCTTCCGGTTGGGCCTCACCAGTCATGAAGGGCCGAAGGTGATGCTGGACGCCGCGGCGGCGTTCGACCGGAAGGCCCGCGCCCTTCGCATCGACGTGAAGGGCGACATTCCCCCACTGGGCCCCCTGGCGCCCTTGCTGGCCATGGCGCAGGTGCCCCCGGAGCTGAATGCCGGGCGGCTCGCGGTGGGCATCGAGGTGCACGGCACGCTTCGCGGCGTGCTCACGGGTGTCACAGCCGATGGCACGCCGCGGCTCGCCCCGGACCCGGCGCGTACCGCCAGCTTCGATGGAACGGCGGTGTTGAGCGCGCGGGGCCTGCGATGGAGGCAGGACGCCCTGTCGCTCAACGTTCCCGCGCTGCATTGGCAGCTGGCGTCTCGCGTCGAAGGTCCCAAGCGAACCGTTCACAGTGACCTGCGCGTGGAGAAGCTCACGGTCGGAATGAGCGATCGGCGGCTGTCCTTCTCGGAGCTGACCAGCGACACCACCGCCAGCTTCACCGAGGCGCTGGAAGCGGACGACATCGAGCTGAAGCAACACTTGAAGCTTCGCGCGCTGGAACAGAACCCGGCGCTGCCCTATCCGGTCCAGGACGTGGAAGCGACGTTCTCCGCGCGGCGCAAGCCCACGGGCGTCATCCACGTTCCCCAGCTCCAACTGACCAACGCGGGGACCAGCACCCATTTGAAGGTCCGGGGGCGGCTCGACCTCAGCGAGGATCGGCGCCGCCTGGGGCTCCGGGGCGAACTGTCGCAGGACATGGCCAGGCTCGCGCGCCCTGGGATTCTGGAGGGAAGCGGCAAGGTCACCGTCGACTTCCGCGTGGGCTCACCCGACCTCGCTGTCTTCCGGACCGTCTCCAACCTGCTCCTCCAGGACTTGAACCTGCGCCTGCCCGAGCAGGGGTTCGAGATTGAAGGAATGGACGGCAACGTCCCGCTCACCGAGAACCTCGAGCTCAGCGAGGGACAGCTGCGGCTGCTGAGCGACATCGACGTGAACCCGTACCCGATGCTTCGTTTCGCCGACCAGCATCCCCTGCTCTCCCGCAGCGGGTATGTGTCCGCCAAACGCATCAGCACGCCGCTCGTCGCCGTCGCGCCCCTGGCGGGGAATCTGTCCATCGACCAGCACGTCGTCTCCATGACGCAGTTGGAGATGGGGGTTCGCGGTGGGCGCATCACTGGACAGTGGCTCCTGGACTGGCAAGGCAAGCACTCCACCCTGGAGGCTCGCGTGCGAGCCACCGGGGTCCAGTCATCCCGAGGCGAGCCCTTCGACGGCAATGCCGCCGTGGTCATCTCCGCGAAGGACCGCAGCATCAATGGCCGCGCGGAGATTCTGCGCATTGGCAATCGCCACCTGCTGGACCTGCTCGACATCGAAGACCCCCGCCATGTCAATCCCGCCACCAACCGGGTCCGCTATGCCTTGCGGCTGGGCTACCCGGAGCACGTGCGGGTGAGCTTCAACCACGGCTTCGGCAGCCTGCGCATCACCATGGGCGGCCTGGCGAAGCTGCTCAGCATCGACGAAATCCGGGGCATCCCCATGGGCCCCATCGTCGACCAGCTCATCAAATCCATGACTCCTCCGGAGACCACGCCATGAAACACCGTGGGTTGCTGCTGTGGGCCGCCCTCGCCACGTCCGGGTGCATCAGCGCGCCGGAGATTGTCATGGTGGACCGCGCGACGGCGCTCGAGGAACAAGCCTCGGGTTCGTTCAAGGACGTGGAGCAGCGGCTGGCTCGCGCGGGCATGAATCCCACGCCGGTGCCATTCACCCCCAATCAGTTGGAAGAGCTGGGCATCCAGCCCACGCCGTTGGTGGAGAACATCGGCAGGACGCCCGCGGACCGCGTTGACGACCTGCTCCGTCGCCACTGCGTGGGCGAAGGGCGGGACGGGCTGCTGGTGACATCCCGGCGCCGCTGCCAGGCCGGGCGCATGACCACCGACGACGTGGCCCTGGTCGAGCGGGTGAATCGCTCCCGTCAGCTACTCTGGAAGTGGATGCGGTCGGCCCGCCCCGACGTCCCGGAAGAGACGCTGCGCCGGAACTGGCACAAGGTGCACGCGGAGGGTGTCGTCTGCGGCGGTTGGATCGAGGCCGAGGATGGGACCTGGGGAGAGAAGCAGTGCTGACGCGGCGGAGACGGGGCGTCGTGGCCCTGGTGACGCTGATCGCGGGGAGCGTCTGGGCGCAGGACGATGAGAACGATGGTGGACTGCGCACGCCCACCCGGCTCACCGTGGGCGTGGGCGACCAGTTCCTGGGGCAACTGGCGCCTGACGGGAACACGTTGATCTTCGCGTCCAACCGCAGCATCGCGACCGAAATCTTCACGCAGGACTTGGAGCGCGGACGCGAGCGCCGGCTGTTCGACGAAGGCGCGGATGTCACCTGGCCGCGCATCAGTCCCGACGGCAAGCACCTGCTCTACATCTCGTTCCGCAACCAGGCCGGTGGCCAGCTGTGCGTGCGCGAGCTGCCCACCGCGAAAGAGCGCCGGTGCCTCGAAGGAGACGCCAACGCCCTCCAGGCGGAGTGGATGGACGCCTCGCGCATCGCGCTGGTGAGCCGGACCACCATCCAGGGCGACCTCCACCTGTCGCGCGTCGAGCTGGGCGACGAGTGGCGCGTGACGCCCCTGCTCGAGCGGAACCTGACCAGCCCGACCCTGTCCCCCGATGGGCGCTGGCTGGTGTACGTCCCCATCGAGCGCTCCGTGCGGCAGGTGGGACCCGGCTTCGCCGCGCGCGCCGCGCCCCATCTGGAGGCGCTGCGCCTGGATACCCCCGGCGCGAAGCCCGTCCCGCTGTCGCTCGACATCCCGGGGCAGACCGGACAGCCGACGTTCTCCCGGGATGGGCGCTACCTGTACGTGGTGCAGTTCTTCACGGACTCGAATGCGGATGGCGTCATCGATGCCAGCGACAGCGGCGTGCTGTTCCGGGTGCCCTTCGCGACGGAACGTGACGACGCCGCCGAGCAAGCCGCCGCCGCCAATCCGGACCAGCTCACCAGTGCGTCCTGGAACTGCCAGTACCCGGCGCCCTCGGCCACGTCGCTGGCGGCGACCTGTTCACGCGCGCAGTCCCTGGACGTGTACCAGATGCCGCTGGATGGCCAGGTCCCCAGTGCCTGGGATGCGCGCCGGCTCAGTGAGGAGCTGAGGATGGTGGGCCGGCGCGCTGATGAGCTGCTGCTCTATCGCCACCGGCTGCTGCTCGAGACGCGGCCCAGGCTTCGCCGCCTGCTGATGATGCGCATGAGCATGCTGCACCTGGCCTACGAGGACTTCAGCGCGGCGGAGTTCTACGCCCGCCACCTGGGCTCGGTGAGCGACCCCGCCACCGCGGGCCTGGAGGAACCGCTCCGCGTCCTCATCGACCACCGGCGCGCCATGAAGGAGCGCGAGCGGGGCCGCATGGTGGAGGAGCTGAGTGTCGCGGAGCAGAAGCGCATGGCCGCGCTGGATCTCGCGAACGCGCTCAGCCCCGCGGCCGCTGTCTTCCAGCGCGTGGTGCGCAGTGAGCTGGCGGATGACGTGGGTGACTTCACGCGGGCCCGGAAGGAGCTGGAGGCGGCCGAAATCGCCGACACCACGCCGCGCGCGGTGCTGGAGGCGTACCACGCGCGAGCGGACGCGCTGTACCGGAAGCTCGATGAGCGCGAGCCCTTGATTGAAGCGGGCCGGCGGCTCTCCGAGCACCGCATCTTCCCGGCCGACGACCAGCTCGACTTCGCTCGCGCCGCGGTCCGCGCCCTGTACCGGGGACGCCCCTACGACGAGGCGGACGCGGCGATGGCGCAGGCACTCACGACAGCGCCCGCCGGTTCGGCCTACGCGTACGCGCTGGAGCTGGGCCGCCACATCAATGCGCTCCGAAGCGAGCGGCCTCCTCGTGCCGTGCGGGAGGCGCTGCTCGGATTCTACCGGCAGCAGAAGGACCCGCTGCGCAGACGGGTCCTGGTCCAGGACGCCGTGGAGCGAGCGGCGGGGCTCGGCGCCGATGGCATCATGGAATCGCTGGCGATGGTCTACGTCGACGACACGCCACCGGGGAGCGAGGAGCGACGCCGCGCCGAGCGGCTCTTTCGCCGCGCAATGATGGGCCGCGCGTACCGGCGGCTGGCGCGGCAACGCCAGGACATGGCGCGTGCGGACTTCGACCTGGTGACGCAGCGGACCGGTTCGCTGGAGAGCGCCGTCGAAGCCATGAACCTGCGCTTGCGAGCCGGCGTCAGTCCGGATGTGGTGGAGAAGGAAGTCACCACCACTGCTCCGAACATGGCGAAGCCGCTCGCGCACTTCGTGAAGGCCTACGTCACCGCGCGCCAGCTCCCCAAGTTGGAGGGGGATGCCCATGCGCAGGCCGTGACCTCGGCGGTGAGGGAGCTGCGTGCCGCGTGGCCGGAGCTGAAGAACCAGCGCGTGGTGCAGGCACTCCTGGGCGCCATCCATCACGAGGACTTCCTGCGCAACCGCGCCCCCGCCGCCGCCGAGCGCGCCAACCGCTATTACATGGTGGCCCTGGACCTGATGCGGAACAACGTCCGCTACCGGGCCATGATTCTCGGCGCGCTGGGGCTGCTGCACACGCAGGTGGGCAACTTCCACATCGCCCTGGGCTACCTCGAACAGCGAGACAAGCTGCCGTACGTGGACAATTGGGCGGGGCTGGCGGTGTCCATGGCGCGGGCCCACGCGCTGCTCCACGTCGACCGGGAAGCCGACGCGGCCCAGGCGGCGGACAAGGCCCTGGCCATGGTGGAGACCACGCAGCGGCTGTCCAGGTTCCTCCCGCTGGCCCTGGACCGCGCCGCGCTCTACAACCTCGCCGCGGGCCGCTTCGAACGGGCGCTGACGCTCTATGACCGGGAGCTGCCGCTCGTGGAAGCGAGCCCCCAGGACGAAGAGGGCCTGCGCAACCGGATGGTGGTGCGGCTGGCGCGCGGCGCCGCGGCGCTGGGTGCTGGTCAGCCGCAGCGGACCTTGGAGGACCTGGAGCAGGTCGAGCGAGATTTGGCGACGCCCGGTGTTCGGAGCGCGTTGAAGTGGGCCCACTCCACGCCGGAGCATGTCCTGCGCTCCTATCGCCTCATCGCCTCGGGCCTGCGCGCGAACGCGGAGACCCGGCTGGGACGCCTGGACGCCGCGGCGCGGGCGCTCGAAACGCGGCGCAAGCTGTACCTGGATCAGTTCGACCAGTTGAACCGCGATGAGGACATCCGCGCCGTGACGCTGGCGGAGCTACGGCTGGCGGAGAACGCGGTGGACCAGCAGGACCCGGCACGGGCGGCGCGCTGGCTGGGCGAGGCGTTGAAGCACTCCGACTCGCTGGTCGCGCGGACGCACGCGAACGTCGATCCGGGGCAACTGGACGTGCTCTGGTTCGCGGCCCAGTTGAATGTGAAGGGCGACGGAGGCTTGCCCTTCGACGAGCCTCAGCGACTGGGCAAGGCGCGCCGCACCCTGGTCGAGCTGCGTGACCCGGCCTGGCGTTCGTACCTGGCGTGGTTCGACATCTACGCTGCGCTCGCGGCGCCTGCCGCCGAGGAGGCCTGTTCGGCCCCGTAGGTCGCGCCCCAGGGCTCCCGGTGCGCCAAGGCGAGCGGGCTCAGGCGGGCAGCGCGCGTGACAGCGCCTGCCGTACCGCCGCGCGCACGGGCGCGGGGACCTCATCCCCGGGGATGCGCCGGCACAGGGACACCGTGCGCTTGAGCGCGTCGCACGCGTCGCTGCAACGGGGGCAGCGGGACAGATGGTCCTCCAGGCGCACACAGGCGGCCTGGTCGACCTCCTCCGCGGCGAACTCCGACAGCTCCTGCGCCAGCTCCGGACACCCCGCGCCCTGTCCGTGGGCGCCCTCCCCCAGGAGGGTGGCGAGGTGCTCGCGCATCTGGAGCCGCGCGCGGTGCAGCCGGCTCTTGAGCGCCCGCACCTCGATGCCCACCACGCTGGCTGCCTCCTCGGCCGTGAGCCCCTCCACGTCCCGGAGGATGAGCACCTCTCGATGCGCCTCCGGCAGCGCGAGGATGGCCGCCTGCAACACCTCACCCATCTGCCGCGCGTGGGAGACCATGTCTGGCGTCGCCTCCTCCGCCGCGACGTTCGTGGCCGCGGGCGAGTCGAGCGGCTGGAAGTCCTCGGGCGCGCCGACACGACGGCGGCGCAGGCGGAAGCAGTGCGTGCGAGCCACCTGGTACAGCCAGGTGGACAGCGCCGCGTCCCCCCGGAACGCGTGGATGCCCCGGAAGGCGGAGAACAGCGTCTCCTGGAGGACCTCCATGGCGTCCTCCTCGGAGCCGCACATGCGCAGGCCAAAGCGGTACACCTGCTTCTCGTGGCGGGCGAGGACCTCGTCCAGGGCCTTGTCGTCGCCAGCGCGCGCGGCCTCCATCAACTGCTCATCGGTTCGCGTCGACATCCGCCCTTCGCCTCCTCATCGGAAGAACGCCCAGTCACCAGGATGCCTTCCTGGATGGCGCCAGGAGGTTACATCGCGCCAAACCTAGCGCCGGTGCTGAAGCGACAGGCCGAGTTGACCGCCGGACGCGCCGTGCCCGGGAGGCCGCCAGCTCCCGCCCAGCGTGGCGCGAAGCGCCTGCCGACGGAGATACCAGCTAAGCCCGGCATCCAGCCGCGCCCCGCCCGGAGCGTCCGCCAGGGCGCCGCCCGTGACTCGCGCCACCAGCGCCCACGGCTCGAGCACCGTGGCCCCTGGCCCCGGCAGGTTGAGGCCCGCGCGGACGTGGGCGAGCACCGCATGTCCCTGGGGAGAGCCCACCTGGTGGAGCTCGGCCGAGAGCACCAGCGGGCGCAGGCGCAGGAGCGCGTCCACGCCCCAGGAGCGTGCGTCGCCCCCGGGCTCCGTGCTCCCTTGCAGGGCCAGGGTGAGGCCCGGACGAAGGCCGAAGTCATTCATGGGCAGGCTGAGGGAATACGACTCCGCCTCGGGCGCGCCCAGGGTGAGCGCGGCGCGGACCACCAGCAGCGGCGGTCGCCACGCCCCTTCCGGCCCGGGGCGGTACACCACCACGCCCGAATCATAGCGCACGCTCCAGCCCTCCCCCCGGAGCAGGCCCCCCA
>NZ_VHLC01000190.1:0-5931 GCF_006547355.1 Myxococcus sp. AB036A
TGGTGATGGTGGAGGCGGCGGGGGCGGCTTCACCACCTCCACCATCACCATCTCCACGGGGCGCCTGGCCGCGGGGAGGGTGCGCGAGGCGCCTTCCCCGAGCGCCCAGAAGCCGCCGACGTGAATCCCCAGCGACACGAGCAGGAAGACGCCCACCACGGCCAGGGAGCGGTCGCGTCGGGGCGTCGGAGCGTTGTCGAGGACCGCCTGACTCATGAAGTGACGCCTTGCCTCAGGGGGCTGAGGGCGCGGCCGCGGGGGCTACGTCCTTCTCGATGTTGAGCGCGAACTTGGCGATGCCCTGGCCCTTCACCACGTCGATGAGCCGCATGACACGGCCATAGGGCAGCGACTGGTCGGCGCTGATGATGGCGCGCGTCTCCTTGTCCTTGGCCACCGCTTCCTGAACGCGCTTCTCCAGGTCCTTCTCGGTCATCTCGGTGCCGTCGAAGAAGAGCTTTCCCTCCTTGTCCAGCACCACGTTGACCAGGCCCTGCACCGTCTCACCGCCGTTGGCGGCTCGGGGCAGGTCCACCTCCACCGTCTCGCGGACGATGAAGTTGGCCGTCACCATGAAGATGATGAGCAGCACCAGCACCACGTCCACCAGCGGGGTGACGTTGATGCCTGTGATTTCGTCGTCGTTGTCCTGCGCGCCGCCCGCCATGGCCTAGCGGGCCTCCGCGGCGCGAGCCGCAGTGGCCGTGCTGGACGCGGGGCGCTCGGCGCGCATGCTGCCCACCAGGGCGTAGCCCAGGGCATTGGCGCGGCTGGTGAGCGTCTTGAGCTGACGGTTGAAGACGTTGAAGGCCACCACCGCCGGAATCGCCACCGCCAGACCCACGGCCGTGGCGACGAGCGCTTCGGAGATGCCGGCCATCACGGTCTGCTGCATGGCCCCGCCGCCGCCCTGGGCGTTCATCTTCCCCAGGTCATTGAAGGCCTTGATGATGCCCAGCACCGTGCCGAACAGACCGATGAACGGCGCGTTGTTGCCCAGCGTGCCCAGGTACGAGAGGAAGCGCTCGTACTGGGGACGCTCACGCGACAGGGTGGAGGCAATCACCTGCTCCACCGTGTCCGCGCCCTGGTCGGCGGAGGCCAGGGCCTCGCGGATGATGGCGGCCTCCATGCCCGTCTTGCCTTCGATGGCCTTGCGGGCCACGTCGTACTCGCCGCGGGCCAGCCGCACCGCCAGGGCCTCCGAGTCCGGCAGCCGGTGACGGGCGAAGTACACCGTGCGCTCCAGCATGATGGCGATGGAGATCACCGAAAGGATGACGAGCACCCAGAGCACCCATTCGGCGGAGGTGAGCGTCACGCCGAGCAGCTTGCTGCTGAGCCAGCCCAGCTCGGTGTGATTCGTCTGGGCCAGGGAGAGGAAGGGCGTCATGGAGGGAAGCCTGGGTAAAGGTGGGTCACGGTGCACTCGCAACCCGGTTGCCAACCTGCGGGCCCATGTCTTGTTCCCTTGGCGCGGAAAGTCAAATGGAACGGATGGGGTTGGGTGCCGCCCTCCCGGAAGCGGACGCTCAGGCGCCCGCCCGGGTGGGACGGGCTCAGGGGCGCTGGGCGGGGACGTCGGTCAGGGCAGGATTTCGCTCGATGGCGGGGCCCAGCACCGCGTCAATCCGGCGCAGCAGCTCCGGCTCCAGCTTCACACCCGCGGCCTTCACGTTGTCGTGCACCTGCTCCGGGCGGGAGGCGCCGACGATGGCGGAGGAGACGCTGGGATTCTGGAGCACCCAGGCCACGGCGAGCTGGGCCATGGAGAGTCCGGCATCCTTCGCCAGCGGGACGAGCTGCTGCACGCGGGTGAGCACGTCATCCGTCATGAAGCGGGTGATGCCGTAGCGCACGGCGTTGGCCTCCGTGGCACGGCTGCCCGCCGGGGGGGCCTGGCCGGGCAGGTACTTACCGGTGAGGACGCCCTGGGCGATGGGGGACCAGACAATCTGCCCCAGGCCTGCTTCGTCGGAGGCCGGGATGACCTGCGGCTCGATGACGCGGTAGAGCATGGAGTACTGCGGCTGGTTGGAGATGAAGGGCACGCGCAGCTCGCGGGCCAGCGCGGCGCCCTGGCGAATCTGGTCGGCCGTCCATTCGGAGACGCCGATGTACAGCGCCTTGCCCTGGCGGACGATGTCGGCGAACGCGAGCATCGTCTCCTCCAGCGGCGTCTCCACGTCGAAGCGGTGGGCCTGGTACAGGTCCACGTAGTCCGTCTGCAGCCGGCGCAGCGAGCCGTCGATGCTCTCCAGGATGTGCTTGCGCGACAGGCCGCGGTCATTCTTTCCGGGGCCAGTGGGCCAGTACACCTTGGTGAAGAGCTCGTAGCCGGCGCGGCGCTCGCCCTTCAGGGCACGGCCGAGCACTTCCTCGGCGCGGGTGGCCGCGTACACGTCCGCGGTGTCGAAGGTGGTGATGCCCACGTCCAGCGCCGCGCGCACGCACGCGAGCGCGGCCTCTTCCTCCACCTGGGAGCCGTGGGTGATCCAGTTGCCGTAGGAAATCTCACTGACGACGAGGCCGCTGCGGCCGAGCTTGCGGAAGTGCATGGTGCGCGCGAGCCTAACCGTGGGCCGCCAGTCGCGCACGGCCGCGGATGGGCCACCAGCCGCCAGCCCACGCCACCCAGGCGACGTAGACGAGCTGGAAGGGGATGCGCAGCCAGAAGTACCAGTCCGGGAAGGGCAGCACATGGGTGGCGGTGTTGGCCTGGGCCTCGTGGATGTTGGCGGGGAGGATGGCCAGCAGCAGCGCGATGAGCCCCAGGGCCGCGAGTCGGCGCGTGCGTGGCAGCAGCAGCCCCAGCCCGCCCGCGACCTCCGCGGCCCCGGAGAGGTAGACCCAGAAGGCGGGTGCCGGGAGTCGCGGCGGAATCATGGCCGCGTAGCGCGCGGGCATGAGGAAGTGCATGACGCCCGCGCCCACGAAGAAGAGCCCCGCGGCGACCGCGGCGCGCGCCGTGGGGGTGGACAGCGCGGGGATGCGCCGCAGCGGCGGCAGGTGCAGCAGCAGGAAGAAGGACAGCAGGAGGATGGCGAAGGACATGAGGTGTGCTCCTGAAGAGAGGCACGGGAGGGAGTGGCCTGCCGTGCCGTTGACTTCAGGATGGGGCCCCGGTGCTGGCGTTCGCTTGAACGAACTGGCTGCGATCCGAGAGGCGGCGCGCGTCGCGGTGCCCCCGGCCTTGCCGCTACCGCTTGTCGCGCGGGTTGACGGCTTCCACCACGTCGTCGGCGGCGAGCACCTCCCGCAGGAGCTCAGGGGCCTTCCTCGCCCGCGCCTTCGTGTCGGCCAGGATGCTGCTGAAGTAGGCATTCCCCAGCCGCTCGGTGGGGAGCGACCGGGTCTCCGGCCCGAGCATCTCTTCCGTCGAATAGGGGGCGCACATGCGCCCCAGCAGGCGGACCCTCTGCAGGTAGAGCGCGCCTTCGAGGAGCCGGTGGTCCTCTTCCTTCAGGTCCTTGGGGTGGTTCGCGGCGATGAAGTCGTCGACGCTGATGCTGCCGGGCTGCCCTCAGACTGGAGGGGGATTCGGGTGTCCTCGAACAGCAGCGCGTGCGCAAGCTGCTGCGCCACAGGTGCGCGGTGCTCAGCGGGTCGCGCCGTTGCGGCCCTGCGCCTGGACGCGCGGTCCACGGCGCTGAAGCGATGACGGCGTGGTGCCGAACATCCGCCGGAAGGTGCGCGTCAGGTGCGCCGCATCCGAGAATCCGGCCGCGTGGGCGGCTTCACTCAAGCTGTGGCCCGCGGCGATGGCGCCCGCGGCCCGCTGGAGCCGGAGCCACAGGAGGTAGGGCCGCAGTGGCACACCGACGGATTCGGTGAACGTGTGCATCAGCCTTCCGGGCGAGAGGCCCGCGACCTGGGCCAGGGCTTCGAGCGAGGTGTCTTCCGGCGCGTCCTCCGCGCGCAGGTGGCACAGCAGCTTGCGCACGCGCGGGTGGAGGTGACGGGGGGCTTCGGGCGTCCCGGAGAGGGTGGCCAGCGTGGACTCCATCCATCCGCCGACCGCTTCGTGTGCCAGTGCTCCCGCAGTGGGCAGCCCGCCGAGGAGGGCATCGCGCTGCGTCGTCTCGAACAGGCGTATCGGACCGTCGAGCGCGGCCTGGAGTCGCGCGCCGTCGTCGCTCTCGGGTTCGACGAAGAGGATGATGACCTCGCTGTCTCGTGCGTCGAGCGCGTGGAGAATGTCCGGGCCCACGAGCACGCCGGCTGCCTGCTCGGCGGTCTTCATGCCTTGCGCGCGGACGGACAGGGTGCCCTGCCGGCACAGCACCAGGTGCATGGCGTGGTGGGCGTGCTTCGTCGTCGCGTCGCCGGGGCCCCACATCGCCAGCGCGGTGGGCCACACCACCAGGGGCATGTCCGGCCACGGCGCCTGGGGCGCCAGTTCTGGAGGGCGGGCGAGGAGCATCTGGAAGAGGGGTTGTAGCAGCAGTCCGGTGGGCTGGATGGCACTGGGGGACGGTGCGTGGGCCGCCTTTGCCGCGCGGGGCGGCACCTGGGGCAGTCTCGCGTGAAGGCGGGGCCATGGGCACTTCCTCCGCGGGATGCTGCGTCGGTGTCCGCGAGGCTCGGGCGGTCCGTGCCAGGCGGCGGAAAGGGGGCGTCAATGCACGACGGGATGCGACCGCTCACACCCGGACCGCGACGGCCGGGCGTCGCGTCGCTTGTGGGGAGTGGGCCGAGTAGTCGACACTCGCCGCTTCATGGCTGCCAGTGAAGAACGCCGCTTCCAGGCCCTGGTGCTCGCGCCCATCCGGCGTGTGCAGCGGCGCCTCAACGCGGTGGCATGGGCGGAGGCCGGCATCGTTCCGATGTGGGCCACCGCCACGGCCTGCGTGCTGGCCCGGTTCCTCCTGCGCGGCGCCTTCGTGTGGGCCCTGCCACCGCTTCTGGCGCTGGGGCTGGGCGCGTGGTTCTGGCGTGCGCGTTCCCGGCGGGTGTCGTTGGAGCAGGCGGCGGTGCTCGCGGACCGGTCGGCGAACGCGGGCGGGCTGCTCCTCACGCGGCTGGAGCGCCCGGTGGGGGAGTGGGAGCTGGCCGTCAATCAGTTCGCGGGTGGGGTGAAGCCTCCCGACGTGAAGTGGCGGCGCCCGGCCGCGGCGCTCGCGGGCGCGGCGCTGTTCGCGGTGGCGGGCTTCCTGTTGCCCCTGTCCGCGCCACGAGGCCGCGCTGTGAATGCCGCCGCCGCGGCGAAGGTGGCCGCGGTCCAGGCGCAGGCGGAGGCGCTCGCCAAGGAAGAGGTGCTGGAGGAGGCCGTCGAGGAGGAACTGCGGCGCCTGGCGGAGGAAGTCTCCGAGGGCCGCTTCGACGCCGGAGATTGGGAGGCCGCCGACGCGCTGGAGAAGCGGTTGGCCGAGCAGGCCGCGGAGGCCGCCGCGCAATTGGCCCAGGCCGCGGAGGCCGCGCGGGCGTTGGAGGACGCGCTAGGCGCCGCGGGAGGCGCCGAGGCCGCCACGCGTGAGCGCGAGGCCTTGGAGCAGGCGCTGATGGCGCTGGAAGGCGGCAAAGAAGGTGGCTCGTCCGACAACGCGGACGGAACGGGGGAGGACGGGGCGCCGCACGATTCCGAGAACGGCGAAGCGGCACAGGCGGATGCCACGCGCGCGTCCGGACAAGGAGCGCAGGGCGCCGAGGGACAGCAGGGCACGGAAGGCTCGCGGAGTGAGCGCTCCGGTGAGGCGCACAGCGCTGCCCGCGCGCGGGCCTCCGGTTCACCGGACCAGATTGCCAGCCTGCGCGAGGCGCTGGAGCGCAGGCGTCAGTCGCTGGAGAACCGCTTCGATTCGAACAGTCGCAACGGTTCCAATTCGCAGGCCCGTCGCCAGGGTTCTGGCGGCCAGAACTCGGGGCAGGGGCGCCAAGGGCAGTCGGGGCGCGGCGGCGAGGGGGAGGGGCAATCCGGCGCGGGCGAGGGGC
>NZ_VHLC01000191.1:0-5785 GCF_006547355.1 Myxococcus sp. AB036A
AGCGGCAGCGGTGGTGAGGGGAGAGGGGCAGGAGAAGCGGGTGGAGGCGTACGTGGTGGCGCCGGGAGGAGAGGGAGGGGCGCTGAAGGAATACGTGAGGCAGAAGCTGCCGGAGTACATGGTGCCGGTAGTGGTGGTGGTGCTGGAGGCACTGCCGCTGACGCCCAACGGCAAGGTCGACCGCAAGGCACTGTTGGCCTCCGAAGCGGGGCCTTCCGAGCCGCGTCAGCACATCGAGCCGCGTACGGTCACCGAGCAGCGGCTGAGCATCATCTGGTGTGAAGTGCTGGGCATCGAGCGGGTGAGCGCGGACGCTGACTTCTTCGAGTTGGGCGGGCACTCGTTGCTGGCCACTCAGCTCATCGCGCACATCCGCTCCGCCTTCGGCGTGGAGTTGCCCCTGCGCACGCTCTTCGCGTCACCTGTTCTCGAAGGGCTCGCGCTGCGAATCGAGGAGTCGGCGCGGGAAGCGGCGGCGCCGAGCGTGCCAGCGCTGACCCGGGTACCTCGCATGGGCGCATTGCCCGTGTCGTTCGCCCAGCAGCGGCTCTGGTTCATTGACCAGCTCCACCCGGGCAGTGCCAGCTACAACGTCCCCATCGTCCTCCGGATCGAGGGCTCGCTCGATGTGGGCGCGTTGCAGCGCGCGTTCTCCGCGCTGGTGGCGCGTCATGAGTCATTGCGAACGACGTTTGCCTCCCACGAGGGCCAGCCTGTCCAGGTCATCCATCCGGCCATGGACGTCCAGCTCGCCTTCGAGGACTTGAGCACGTTGCCGGAAGAGGAGCGCGAGGCCGAATTCCGCGCGCGTGCGACTCGAACAGCCCTGCGGCCGTTTCATCTGGAGCGCGGCCCCCTGGTGCGCGTGGGGCTGTCGCGACTGTCACCGGACGTGCACGCCCTGGTGCTGGTGCTGCATCACATCGTCTCGGATGGCTGGTCGCTGGGCGTGCTGGTCCGCGAGTTGGGCGCGCTCTATGCGGCCTTCCTCGAAGGACGGTCTCCCGGGTTGCCGGAGCTGCCCGTGCAGTACGCGGACTACGCGGTGTGGCAGCGGCAATGGCTGAGCGGCGCCGTGCTGGAGACACAGCTCGACTGGTGGCGGCAGCAGCTGTCTGGCGCGCCTCCTCATCTGGAGCTGCCCACCGACAAGCCCAGGCCGGCGACGTTGTCGCACCGCGGTGCATGGGTGCCGGTGCGGCTGTCACGGCCGATGAGCGACGCCGTGACGGCGCTGGCCCATGCGGAGGGAGCCACGCCCTTCATGGTGCTGCTGGCGGCCTTCCAGCTCCTGCTGTCGCGCTACTCGGGACAGGAGGACGTGCTGGTGGGCTCGCCCATCGCGGGTCGCCGGTACGAAGAGACGGAGGGGCTCATCGGCTTCTTCGTCAACACCTTGGTCCTCCGCGCTCAGGTCCAGCCCCATGCCACCTTCCGCGAACTGTTGGCACAGGTGCGTGAGCGCACGCTGGGGGCGTACGAGCATCAGGACCTTCCCTTTGAGAAGCTCGTGGAGCATCTGCAACCCGAGCGGAACCTGGGGCGCAGCGCGCTCTTCCAGGTCCTCTTCGTGTTGCAGAACGCCCCGGTGGGGCCGTTGGCGCTGCCCTCGCTGACCGTGAAGCCGATGGGGTTGATCGACAAGGAGGCGGCCCGCTTCGAGCTTTCGTTGAGCCTGGGGGAGACCCTCCGGGGGTTCGAGGGCTTGCTCCAGTTCAGCACCGACCTCTTCACGGCGGCCACGGCGGAGCGGATGGTGTTCCACCTGGAGCAGGTGCTGAAGGCCGTCACCACGCGGCCCGAATCGCGCCTCTCCGAGATACCGCTGCTGACCGATGCCGAGCGTCATCAGGTGCTGGTGGAATGGAACGGCTCGATAACGGCTCTCCCGTGGGTGGCTGTCCACCGGCGCGTCGAGCACCACGCGGAGCGGACGCCAGAGGCGCCCGCGGTGCGGTGCGAGGAGCGGGAGCTGACGTACCGCCAGTTGGAGGCGCAAGCCAACCAGTTGGCGCACCACCTGAAGGGAATGGGGGTGGGCGCGGAAATGCCAGTGGCGCTGTGCCTGGAGCGGGGCGTGGAGTGGGTGGTGGCGATGCTGGGGATTCTGAAGGCGGGAGGCGCGTACGTGCCGCTGGACCCCGCGCAACCCGAGTCCCGCCTGCGCGCGCTGGTGGAAGAAGTGGCCGCACCGGTGGTGGTGACGCAGGCGCGGCATGCAGCGACGTTCGAGGGACTGTCGGCGCGCCGGCTGGAGATGGATGGAGACGCGGCGCGACTCGAGGCACAGCCGACGGCAGCACCGCGAGTAGAGGTGCAACCCGAGCAACTGGCGTACGTGCTGTTCACATCGGGAAGCACGGGGCGGCCCAAGGGCGTGGCGGTCACACACGGACAGCTTGCCAACTACGTGGAAGCGGCGAATGCGCGGCTGGGGTTGGCGGAGTGCACGAGCTTCGCGCTGGTGTCGACGGTGGCGGCGGACCTGGGAAACACGGTGCTGTACGCGGCGCTGTGGACAGGGGGACTGCTGCATGTGCTGACGCAGGAGAGGGCAAGCAGCGCGGCGGGAGTGGAGGAGTACTTCCAGCGGCATGGGGTGGAGTGTTTGAAGTTGGTGCCCTCGCACCTCGCGGCGTTGATGAGTGGCGCCGCGCCCGGGCGGGTGTTGCCGACGAAGCGGCTGGTGGTGGGAGGCGAGGCGGCGTCGTGGAGCCTGCTGGAGCAGGTGGCGGCGTTGGCTCCCGGGTGCGAGGTGCACAACCACTACGGCCCGACGGAGACGACGGTGGGTGTGTTGGCAGGGCGAGTAGAGCTGCCGCGTCGAGCGGAGTCACCCGCGACGGTGCCGCTGGGACGGCCGATGGGCAACACGCGGGTGTACGTGCTGGACGGGAGCCTGCGTCCTGTGCCGGTTGGAGTGGGGGGAGAGTTGTTCGTGGGAGGGGCGCAGGTCACGCGAGGGTACGTAGGGCGCCCGGAGTTGACGGCGGAGCGGTACGTGCCGGACCCGTACAGCGTGGAGGCTGGAGCGAGGATGTACCGCACGGGGGACAAGGTGCGGTGGTTGGGGGATGGGCGACTGGAGTTCATCGGGCGGACAGACTTCCAGGTGAAGGTGAGAGGGTTCCGGGTGGAACCCGGAGAAGTGGCGGCGGTGCTCAGCGCGCATCCCGACGTCCAGGACGCGGTGGTGGTCGCGCGAGAAGAGGTGCCTGGAGACAAACGGCTGGTGGGCTACGCCGTTCGTACGGCCAGGGCGGCTCCGGACATCGCGGCCCTCAGGGCCTTCCTCCAGCAGCGGCTTCCTGGGCACATGGTGCCGTCGGCGCTGGTGGTGCTGGACGCCCTGCCGCTGACGCCCAATGGCAAGGTGGACTGGCGCGCGCTGCCCGTGCCGAACGTGTCGGCGCGTGGCCCGGCTCCCGCCTATGAGGCGCCGGCTTCCCCCATGGAAGAGTCGTTGGCCGCTGTCTGGGCCCACGTCTTGCGGGTGGAGCGGGTGGGCCGGGAGGACGACTTCTTCGCGTCGGGTGGACATTCGCTCCTGGCCACGCAGGTGGTGGCGCGTGTGCGTGCGGTCCTGGGCGTAGAGGTCCCGCTCCGCGCCCTCTTCGAGGCGCCCACCTTGAGGTCCTTTGCCCAGCAGGTGGAGCAGGCGACTCGAAGCCAGACGCTGCCCGCGCTGCGTCCGATGCCTCGGGGGGACCGGGTGCCGCTGTCGTTCGCGCAGCAGCGACTGTGGTTCCTGGATCGGCTGAAGCCGGGCGGCACCGAATACAACGTACCGTATGTGCTGCGGGTGGAGGGCCCCCTGGATGTGTCTGTCCTGGAGCGATCCTTCTCGGAGCTGGTGCGCCGTCATGAAGTCCTGCGTACGGCCTTCCCGGATGAGGGCGGAGCACCTGTCCAGCGCATCGCTTCGCCATCGCCGGTCCACCTCTCCGTGGTTGAGCTGGGCGCCCAGGATGAGTCCGAGGTGCGGCACCGGGTGCGCGCGGAAGTCGACCGCCCATTCGAGCTCGCGCGTGGGCCGCTGCTACGCCCCCTGCTGTTGAAGCAGTCCGAGCAGGCGCACGTCCTCGTGCTGCTGTTGCACCACATCGTCTCGGACGGCTGGTCCGCGAGCGTGCTGCTTCGGGAGTTGGCGGCGCTCTACGACGCTTTCTCGCAAGGGCTGCCATCACCCTTGCCGGAGCTGCCCGTGCAGTACGCGGACTACGCGCTCTGGCAGCGCGAGTGGTTGAAGGGCGAGGTGTTGGAATCGCAGGTTCGCTACTGGCGCGAGGCACTGGCGGGCGCGCCGCGATTCCTGGACCTCCCCACGGACAGTCCTCGCCCCGAGGCGCAGACCTTTCGAGGCGGAGTCCAGCGGCAGATGTGGCCGAAGGCGCTGTGGCAGCAAGTGGAGGCGACCGCGCGGCGAGAAGGGGCCACGCCGTTCATGGTGCTGCTGGCAGCGTATCAGACGGTGTTGTGGCGGCTCTCGGGTCAGGACGACATCAGCGTGGGCTTCCCCATCGCGGGTCGCACGCAGGCGGAGACGGAGGGGCTCATCGGCAACTTCGCCAATACCCTGGTGCTGAGGGCTCGCGTACGTCCCGAGCTTTCCTTCCGGGACATGTTGGCGCAGGTGCGTGAGGTGACCCTGGGCGCCTACGCGCACCAGGACGTCCCATTCGAGAAGCTGGTGGAGGCATTGCAGCCAGAGCGGGACCTGAGTCGCAGCCCGTTGTTTCAAGTCTCCCTGACACTTCAGAACACGCCTGCGCCCGAAGTGAAGCTGCGACAGGGATTGTCGCTGACGGTGATGGACGCGCGGATTCAGACGTCGAAGTTCGACCTGTCGATGTTCGTCGTCGAGCTACCGGAAGGTGCCGCCGCGTCAGTCAATTACAACAGCGACCTGTTCGAGGCGAAGACGGCGGAGCGGCTACTGAAGCAGGTGTCGGTGCTGCTGGAGGCCGCGGTCGCGAATCCGGAGACGCGCCTGGGCGAGCTGTCGTTGATGTCAGGGGAGGAGCGGCGCGTCCTGGTGGAGGAGTGGAGCGGGAGGCGAGAGGAGTACCCGAGGGAGGCGTCGCTGGCGGAGCTGTTTGAAGCACAGGTGGAGAGGACACCGGGCGCGGTGGCGGTGGAGTGGGCAGGGCAGCAGGTGAGTTACGAGGCGTTGAATCGCCGAGCAAACCAATTGGCGCACCACCTGAGGGGAATGGGAGTAGGCGCCGAGGTACGAGTGGGTTTGTGCGTGGAGCGCTCGTTGGAGTGGGTGGTGAGCGCGCTGGGGATTCTGAAGGCGGGTGGCGTGTACGTGCCGCTGGACGCGAGCTACCCGCTGGAGCGGCTGGGGTGGATGAAGCGAGAGGCGGGGGTGGCGCTGCTGGTGGCGCAGGAGCGGCTGGCGGACGAGGTGGCGTCGGGTGGCGAGTTGGTGGTGTGCGTGGACACGGAATGGGACACGCAGATTGCGAGGCAGCCGGAGACAAACCCGGGAGTCCGAGTGGGAGGAGGCAACCTGGCGTACGTGATGTTTACGTCAGGAAGCACGGGGAAGCCGAAGGGGGTGGCGGTGCCGCAGCGTGCGGTGACGCGGCTGGTGTTGGGCGGCGGAGTGGCGGACTTCGGGCCTGAGGAGGTGTGGCTGCAACTGGCGCCGACGGGCTTCGACGCGTCGACGTTGGAGGTATGGGGCGCGCTGCTGCACGGGGGGAAGCTGGTGGTGTACCCGGAGGGGCCGCTGGAGTTGGAGGCGGTGGGGCGGAGGCTGAAGGAGGCAGGGGTGACG
>NZ_VHLC01000192.1:0-5485 GCF_006547355.1 Myxococcus sp. AB036A
CCCCAGGACGTGCTTCCCGTGCGCCTGGAATCGCTCCTGGAAGAATTGACCGACCGGCATCTCGCGGACCGACTGGAGCGCGTGCACCGCGCGGCGGCGGTGGCCATCGACCGGCTGGGGCACCTGAGCATCGCGAAGTACGAGCCCACGTCGGTGGAGGCGGACGGCGGCGCGGACCTGTCGCTGTGGGAGACGATGGCGCCGGCCATTGGCGACACGCTGGTGGGCGTCAACCAGCTCATCAGCGCCGTCCACCAGGAGTTCCCGCCCCCCACGCGCCCAGTCGGACTCGGCGACGGTGGCTGGGCCCCACCGCCGGCCAGCTCGGATGAGCGGCTGGCGCAGGAGGTGGAGGCGGTGCTGCACGCCATTGCGGACCGGCTGGCCCGGCGTGTGGCGGAGCTGGGACAGCAGATGCGCCGCCCGGAGGTGGTGAGCGACCGCTGGACGCTGATGGCCGAGCTGCAAGCCTTCCGCGCCGACTTCCGCGTGCGCATCGGCGACCTCGTGTACCTCACCGCCTCGGCCTTCGCCGACGTGCGCCGCGAAGAGGTGGTGCCCGGCTACGCCCACCAGGTGGGCGCACGGGCGGCGCTGCGCGCGGCGGCGGACCTGCGCCGCTCCCTGCAAGGCCGGCTGGAGCGCGCGACGAAGGCGGAGCCCCGCGCGCGCCCCGCGCTGGCACGGCAGGTGGCGGAGAGCCTGTCCGCCTTCGTGTCCCTTCCCGCGTCAGTGGCGCTGCGCACGCCGCAGAAGCACCAGGTGCTGGAGCTGCGCGCGCGGCTGCTGGACACGGCCACCCAGGCGGAGCTGGCGCCGGACGCGCTGTCGGGGCTGGTGGAGCCCTACCTCGCGGCCTTGGAAGCGCAGATGGAAGAGGTGACGCGCACCTGGCTCGTCGTCCACGACCGCGCGGTGTGGGCATCCTGCGGCACGAAGCTGGAACAGGCGGACATGCACCTCACGCTGGGCTCACGGGGCGCGGAGCGCGTGCTGGCGGAGGCGGTGGAGGCGGCGGGCGCGCTCCAGGGCCGCTCGGCGCCCTTCGACGCCTTCCTGCGCAAGGCGAGGCAGGAGGCGGGCGACGGACTGGAGGAGGCAGGGGCGCGGGAGCTGCTCGGCCGGTTCCGGGAGCGGCTCGCGGCCCTGCCCTTCAGTTGAAGCGGGATTACGGCTTGGCGCCTTCGGCCTTCGCGCCCTCGGGCAGCGCGGGCGACTCGGGCTTCGGCGGGAGGATGCGCAGCTCGTCGTAGCGCGCGGCCAGCGTCTCCGGCGTCAACTCCTCCTGCCACTGCTTGGGGTTGGTGTTCCAGCCGAAGTCGGCCGGCACCTTGCCGCCGCCCTGGCTGGCGTAGCCAATCATGTCCGGGAACTGCTTGGACCAACGGCCCGCGGGGTCCGGCTCCTTGGTGATGAGCTGGCGGTTGGGACGGTGAAGGAAGGGCTTGGGTGCGTCACTCATGGCCCGTAGCCTCTCCGAAAGCAGCCCGCGAGGGTAGAGGGAAGACGCGGAGCCTCAGGCCGCCCGGCGGGTCCGCTTGCGGCGCCCGGTGCTCACCGGCGGCAGCACGCGGGGGCCCATTTCGAACACCGCGGCGAAGAAGCGGGCCTGGGCCTCGCTGCCATACCGGTATCGGCGCACCGCCCCGGCCCACGTCTCCACCTCCACACCCCAGCCTCGCCGGTCATGGAGGAGCTCCACCCGCAGCACCCCACCCATGCCGCCATCCGCACCCTGTGCATCCATGCCCCGGCCCCTTGAAATCCCCGTGCCAGGGCGCACACGCGACATCACCGGGTTGCGGTGTCTGCCACCCACCAAAGCGCGGCGGGCCCGTAAGGAATGCAGGAGGGCTCGGCTGCCCGCCTGCCCGCTGGGCCATGCCCGACCGGGGGACACCTCAGGTCGCCTTGTGCCCCGCGATTCCTGCGTTAACTCAGAAGCATGACTCAATTCGAGAGCAACACCGGCGAGCGGTTCGCCGAATTCGTCCTCCCCGACGGCTGCGTGCTCTGCGGTGGAGAGGTGACTGTGCGTGCCTCTCAGGCGGGTGCACACAGCTATTGCCCGCGGTGCCACTGGCTGTCCAAGCCCAGCATGCGCGTGCGCGACAACGGCGTAGAGCTGTCCTTCGCCACCACCGTGCTCGCCTGAGCACGCGCCGCCTCACGGCGGCAACATCGTCTCCGACAGCAACAGCGCCAGCAGGGTCGCCTTCTCGCCCTGCCCGAGGCGCAGCACTTCCTCGGGCAGGGACAGGGAGACGGGGCCCGGCTGGAGCGTCGTCCCAGGCTGGCAGGTGCGCCAGCCCGAATACCCTTCTCCCTTCACGGACAGCGTGTAGTTGCATCCGCCCATGGCGCCAGCGATGGCGAAGGGCGCGATGACGAGGCTCGACGGCTGGCTGGCGAAGTTTCCCTCCAGACGCAGGCCCGGCTCTGGCGTCCTTTCGAGGACGCGGAGGTCGACGGTGCCCTCCCCCACGCGTCCGAGCAGGTTTCCGCTGGCCCAGCCGACATCCACGTCACTGCCACGCACCTGTCCCACCAGCGCGGCGCCGCGCTGACGCAGCTCCACGCCGGGCCCCCGCACGGCGCCGCCCTCCTCCAGGGACAGCGCCACCGACTGCGAGCCCGCTTCGAGCCGCAGCGGTCCTCCTTCTCCGGTGACGGAGACCTGTGCCCGCGAGGAGGGCGCGAGCGTCAGACACAGCACGCCCAGGATTCCGATGACACCTCGTGGCCCTGTTTCGCTCCGTGACACATGACACCTGCTTTCGGCGGGTCCTCTGCCCGAAGGTGAGGCTCCGCCGAAGTCGTGGCAGGGGCCGTGGACCTGGCGCGCTCACGCCGGGACTCGAAAGGTCCCGGGAAGCGAGCGCGAGGTCCGTGGCTCAGTGGCCGCCGTACGTACCGCTCGCGGCGGGCACCGCTTCGGGCTCGCACTCGCGCCTGCGCTCGGATTCATCCCAGGCGCGGCCGTCCTCGTAGCCCCACTCGTCGACGTCCACCTGGTAGCTGACCTGCGACAGCAGCCGGCCCCGGCACAGCTGCGAGTCCCAGTTGCCCTCCGCCAGCGAGCTGTTGGCGCGGGAGAGCAGCTCGCGCATCACCCACTCCGGGACGATGTCGCGGTCCGCGGGGTACGCGAAGCGGAAGAACATCAGGTGCGCGAGCAGCACCTCCCAGTACCGGTCGAAGCGCGCCAGCAGCCGCGGCCAGTCGAACGTGCGCCCCGTCTTCAGGAGCAGGTGCGTGAGCTCGTGCCCATCGAAGCGCTCTCGCTCCAGGACGAAGGCCTTGCTCCAATAGATTTCCTCCGCCGGAGGCACGTTGCACGCGCAGTTCAGCAGCCGGGCGCGGACCGCGTGCTCGAACCAGCCGTCGTCAACGACGGTGATGCCATTGCCGGACGCGAAGATGAGGTCGACGAGGAAGTCGTCCCAGAAGGCCTTGTGCAGCCAGCCGTGGACGTTGCTCTGCGTGCTCCAGCCATTGCGCGCGAGCACTTCCAATGCGCGGTCCGCGTCGTCCTTGCGGATGAACAGGTCCAGGTCCTTCGTGTCTCGATAGATGCCCGTGTAGTGGGCGAACGCGTAGGCGCCGCCGACGAGGAACGGGATTCGCGCGTCAGACAACAATTGGATGGCATAGGCCCGTGCGCCCAGCTCGGCGACCGGCCGCCGAACCTCCATCCGCCGTGGGTCTCCCCCGGGCGCGCCCGAGGCCTTCGGTGGTTGCTCAGCCATGCGCCAAAAATAGGAGCGCGATGCCGGGACGACAGCGGTCCGGCCGCGTGGCAGGCCGCAGAGCGGCCGGGCGTGCGTCAGCGCGCCAACATCAACATCAGCGGCGCCGTCGCGAAGGACAGCGGAACGCCCACTCCCACCATCAACACCGCCAGGTCCGGGTCCAGGTCATGCTCGGCCGCGAGGATGGCCGCGCTCACCATGGGCCCCATGGCCGACTGTAGCAGCGTGGCCTGCACCACCATGGGCGCCAGCCCTGGCAAGGCCAGCAGGCCCGCGGCCGTCAGCGCCGGCACCAGCAGCAGCTTGTACGACAGCCCCAGGGCCACCGCGGGCAGCCGGGGCTTGATGCCCGACAGGCGCAGTTGCAGGCCAATGGCGAACAGGGCCAGCGGCGTCAGCAGCGCGCCCAGCCGCTCCAGCACTCCGTCCAGCCAGACGGGATAGGCCCAAGGCCGCGTCGCCAACGCCACGACCAGCGCCAGGAACGCGGGGAAGGTGGCCACCTTGCGCGCGAGTTGGCGCAGGGACAGCGGCGTGTCCGCGCCCGCCCGGGCCGCCGCCACCGTGGCCAGCGAGGACAGCACCAGGAAGGAGCCGAGCTGATCCACCACCACCGCCACCGGCAGGCCCCTGTCACCCAGCAGCGCCTCCGCCATGGGCAGCCCCACGAAGGCGGTGTTGCCCAGCCCCGCCGTCAGCACCAACGCCATGATGGACGGCTTCGACAGCCCAAGCCGGGGCCCCAGCAGCCGGAAGAACGGCCCCGCGCCCAGGTAGTAGAGCCACGGCACCGAGGCGGCGACGAGGAGCTCCGGCACGAACACCAACTGGTGCATGGCCCGCAGCACCAGCGCGGGCAGCGCCACGTACAGCACGAAGGTGTTGAACGCCCCGGCGGAGCCCTCCGGGAACTTCCCACTGTGCCGGGCCAGGACGCCCAGCACCATACACGCCCCCAACAGCCCGATGACGTTCCCCATGGCGGGCGCAGCGTCTCAGCCCGCCGCGTCGGACTCCAGCGACATGCGGAAAAAGAAACGGGCGGCCTTCCCGTGGAGGAAGACCGCCCGTCGTTCACTTCACGTCGAAGCCTGGACTACGGCTTGGTGTAGTTGATGGCCAGGTTGAACGTACCGGCCGTGTAGCCACGCACCATGATGTACGCGGTGGTCTGGCCCGCGGGCACCGCGATGTCGCACGTCTCGGAAGCGCCGGCGAGGTACGGACGGCAGTTGTACGCGCTCGTGGTGGGGGCCGCGCCAAAGCGGACGTAGAGGTCCGGGTCACCCGAGCCCGTCATCACGACCTTGAAGTTGGTGCCGGCCTTCACGCTGAAGGGGCCGTAGTTCTGGCTGCCACCCGAGGTCACGGAGCCAGAGCGCGTCTCGCTCGTGGGCGTGCCGCTACCACCGCCCAGGGGCGCCAGGTAGTTGATGGTCAGGCTGAAGCTGGCGGCCGAGTAGCCACGCACCATGATGTACGCGCTGGTCACGCCTTCCGGGACCTCGAGCTCGCAGGTCTCGTTGGCGCCGGCGAGGTACGGACGGCAGGTGTACGCGGTCGTGGTGGGAGCCGCGCCAAAGCGGACGTAGAGGTCCGGGTCACCCGAGCCCGTCCCCGTCATCACGACCTTGAAGGTCGAGCGGGGAACGACGGTGAAAGGACCGTAGTTGACGTTCGCGTTCGCGCCGACAGAGCCCGTGCGGGTCTCCGTGGTGGGCACACCTTCCGGG
>NZ_VHLC01000193.1:0-5425 GCF_006547355.1 Myxococcus sp. AB036A
CCACCGTCCCGTCCACCCACCCCACGCCAGCGGACACGCCCAACCCCTGAAGCTGCATCGAGCGCACGCCCAGCACGCCCAGCGCCAGGTGGTTGCGCCCGCTGCCTCCCCACAGCGAGGTGGTGGCCAGCGGCGGCACCAGCGACAGGTTGAAGGGCACGGAGGGCATGTCGCCGAGGACGACCGGCTCGCCGGTGGACAGGGCCTCGGCCCGCATGTCCGTCCCGCCTCGCGCCGCCGTGCGCGTGAGCGTCATGGGAACGAAGTGCTCGGCGCGAAGCTCCGAGCCCCCCTTCGGCGACACCGTCAACTCCGCCTCGAACCGCTGCGAGGGACGCTCCAGCACGACCTGATAGCGCCCCGCCTCCAGCCCCAGCGCCAGACGCCGGCCCGCGGGCTTCTGCAGCTCCGCCACCAACTGGTTGCCCCAGTCGCGCACGAAGAGGCGGCCCTGCACGTCCTCCGCCACCGTGAGCCGCACACGCGAGGTGCGCAGGTCCGTCAGCACCAGGTCGCCGCTGCCCGCCAGTTGGATGTCATAGGCCGCGTGCTGCGGACCGCCCTGCGAGCGCTCCGTGCGCGCCAGCGTTTCATGGAAAGCGAACTGGTAGGCCTCGTGCAGGGTGACGCGGCCGTCGCCGCTGGCGTCCGCCGCGCCGCGCAGGCCCGTCACCAGGAAGTGCGTGAAGAAGGACGCGCCAATGGCGTCCGACTCCTGCGCCACTTCATCCGCGGAGCTGGAGGCGAGGTACGCGTGGCCCCGCACCTGCGACGCCGCGTCCATGAGGAAGCCCGGCCGGTGCACCCCACCCTTGAAGCGCGTCACCGCGCCGGAACCGCACGAGTCCAGAATCGCGATGCGCACGTCCACGGGCACCGCGCCCAGCCCCTGCTTCAGCGCCGCGTAGGTCAGCCGCTCCCCGCGCGGCAGCAGCCCCTCTGCGTCCGAGTGGCCCGAGTAGTAGAGCACCAGCTCGCTGCGAACACCGTCGGCGGCCGCGGCCTCCACCAGCACCCGCATCCGCTCCAGCGCGCCCAGCAGGCCCTTCCGGTCCGCCTCCAGCAGCAGCACGCGGTCCGCCACCGCCACACCGCCCAGTTCCCCCAGCACGCGGGACATGGCCAGCGCATCCGAGCCCGCGTAGCGCAGCCGCTCGCGTCCCTCACCGCCCTCGCTGGAGCCCACGAGCAGCGCGAAGCGGCGCAACGTCACCGGTGGCTCATCCACCGGGGGCGGCGTGGCCGCGGCGGACACCGTGGCCCACACGCCCAGGCAGGCGACGGCCAGCAGACCGCACCGGCGGCCCCATTCCCCAGCAGTGGTGCGTCTCATCATCCGCGTTCCACCCCACGCGTCAGGCCCGGCCCGGCCTCAAGCGAGTCCCCTCGGCATATCTCGACTGGAGGCCGGCGAGCGAGCCCGGCTCACGGGCTCCAGAGCGCCCGGCGCACCAACCAGGAACTGCCGCCCCGGCCGTCCCGCACCACCGCCCAGAACGTCACCTCTTGCGCCTGCGCGCCCTCTGGCGGCTCCCACTCCGTGCGGTGCCGGCCTTCCTGCCCGCCGAAGGACGAGCCACCCGTCTCCTGCGGCGAGAACTCGCCCAGCGTCGCGTGCCACGAAATCACCCAGCTCTCCCGCAGCGTCACCGCCTCCAGCCGCAGCCCGGGCACCACGTAGGTCTCCTGCAAGGCCACCACGTCCTCGGACGTCACCACGAAGGGCCCGGCGCCCCGCAGCTCCAGCGGCGCCTCCGCGGCCCAGGCCACGTCGTCCACGCGCAGGCCCGGAATCACCGGCTGCACGTTGGCCCGCATCCCCTCCACCGCCGGGCACCAGAAGACCATCAGCTTCTGCGCGTACACCCGCTCCTCCCCCGCCTGCGTGAAGAGGACCAGCGGCATGCGCAGGCCGCCCAGCCCCAGGTAGGGGTCCAGCGCCTGCACCCGCGCCAGCAGCGGCGTGTCATCCGCCAGCGTGGCCGCGCCCGGTTGGATGCTGAGCGTCAGCTCACCGGGCGCGGTGGTGCCCTCCGCGAGCAGCACGCGGTTGGACTCGTTCGCGCACGTCCGGTCCTCGGGGTCCGCGCACGCCCACAACGTGTACTGGATGGGACGGCCCTCGCCCGCCGGGTCCACCAGCAGCGCGCGGTATGTCACGGGCTCGGAGAGTTCATCCAGCGTCGCCGGGTTGAGCTCACAAGCAGACGCCATGAACTCCGGCGGCTCCGTGGCGAGACCGAGCACACGGAAGTCGTGGACGCGCGAAGGCTGGTCCTCGACGTCGACACACGCGGTAGCCCCCAGCAGCAGCAACAGGCCGCCATACTCGAGCAGGGTCTTCATCTCAGAAGCTTCCTTTCACACCCACCACGGGGAGGATGGGGATGCCCGGCACCTCGTACTCCCGACGGAACCGGTAGTCGTTGAAGACGAACTCGACGTTCTTCGCGTTGTAGAGGTTCTGCACGTCCAGGTAGGCCGTGAGCGTCCAGCTCTGGAACCGCCAGCTCTTGTCCACGCGCACGTCCAGTTGGTGGAAGCCGCCCGTGCGGTCGGAGAAGTAGGGACCGAACGTCGCGTTGTAGCGGTTGCGGTCCGCGTCGTAGACGTCATGGCCGCTCGCCAGCGGCGTCATGGGCCGGCCGCTGGTGTAGCGGAAGCGGCCCCCCAGCTCCCAGCCGTTGCCCAGCACATAGCCCGCCACCATCGTGAGGATGTGCGTCTGGTCCCAGGGGCTGAGGCCATAGGTGGAGTCGTCCGGCACGCTGCCGCCACCGAAGGCCCCTCCGCCCTTGGGCGGCGGCCCCACGCGCCCGTCCTCCGCGCGGCTGAAGGTGTACGAGAGCCAGCCGGACCACTTGTCCGTCGCGGAGGCGCGCTCCTTCTTCAGCATCACCTCCACGCCATACGCGCGGCCGATGCCGTCGTTGGAGTACGGCAGCGTGAAGACGCCGCCGCCCTCGTTCGCGACGAGCTGGCCGGGCGACACGATGTTGTTGAAGCGGCGGTTGAAGAAGCCGGTGACGTCCACGTTGAGCACGTCGGTGATGCGGTGCTCCACGCCCAGGCTGCTCTGGAACGCGCGCTGGTAGGCGAGGTCCGGGTTGCCGTAGGGCGCGGTGATGAAGCGGAACGTCTCTGGCGGCTGGCTGTAGAGGCCCAGCGAGCCCTTGAGGTTGGTGCGTGAGGTCGCCGCGTAGCGGACCCAGAGCCGCGGGTCCAGCGCCAGGTTCCGCGTGTTGCCCACCGTCTGGAGGTTGCCGCGAACGCCCGGCGTGAAGGTGAAGCGCCCCACCAGCAGGTCCGCTTCCAGGAAGAGCGCGCCGTCAAAGGAGCTCAGGGCAATCTGCTCCTCCAGCTGCTGGCCCACCGGCTCGGCCCCGGGGAAGGGCACGTACTCGATGCCGCCCGGCGCGGGAAAGGACACGTCGTAGCGCTCGTGCTCGAAGACGAGGTCCAGACCCGTGCGGAGGGTGAGCGCGGAGGACAGCTCGATGCCCAGCACCTCGCGGGCGCCCAGCGTGTACGTCTTGCCCTCCTGCCGCGCGAGCCCGAAGTCGATGTTGTTGCGGTCCATGCCGACGAAGGGCGTGAAGACGGACCACATCGCGCCCTTGCGGTAGGTCCAGTCGCCCTTCACCCGGTGGAAGTTCATGCGCGTGTCCAGCTCGAGGTCCCGCTCCGTCTCGGGACCGGTGGACACCACGCGGAGCTGGTCATCACTGCCGAAGGCCATGATGTAGCCGGAGCTGCGTGCGCCCCCCGCCGTCACGGTCGTGTCGTCGTTGGGCGTCCCGCGCTTCGCGCCGAAGTCCACGCGCAACTGGTAGTCCCAATAACGCGGCACCACGGAGAGCGTGCCCCCCTCCGTCTCCGGCAGGACGGCGGGCAGAATCGCGTCGATGTACGAACGGCGCGCGGCGGCGGCCACGCTGATGCCGTCCGTAATCGGGCTCTCCAGGAAGAAGCCCGCGTCCAGCAGGTCCACCTTCACCGAGCCGTGCAGCGTGTCCGATGCGCCCTTGCGCGTGCCCACCTCGACGATGCCGCCCACCGCGCGGCCGTACTGGCTGCCGTAACCGCCCGGGAAGAAGTCGAGCTGGTCGATGAACTCGGCGTTGACCACCGAGGGTCCGCCGAGCAGGTGGAACAGGAGGGGGATTTCGACCCCGTCCATCATCGTCGACGTCTGGCCCGGGTTCGAGCCACGCACCAGCAGCTCACCGGAGATGAAGGGCGCGCGCGCCACGCCCGGCAGCGACTGGATGACGCGGATGGGGTCGCCGAAGGAGCCCGGCGTCTTCTGCGCCTCCTCGCGGGTGATGGTGCGGCGCACCACCTCCTTCTTCGGCCGGTCGGAGCGCACCACCGTCTCCAGGCCGCCGCCCGAGGGCGCGAGGTAGAAGTTCACCTCCGTCGTCTCGTTCGCCTTCAGCTCCTCCTTCGTCTGGTAGAGCTGGAAGCCCGTGGCCACCACGCGCACCTCGCAGGTGCCCGCGGGCACCTCGAGCGTGAAGCGGCCGTCCTCGTCGGACATCACCTCGGGCGCGTCCGCGTCGTCGCCGCAGCGCACGGTGGCGTTGGGCACGCGCGAACGGCTGCCGCGGGAGATGAGCTGGCCGGTGAGCGTGGCCTTGGGCTGCTCGGCCTCCACGGCCTCGGCGCCCGCCTCCGGCTCCGGCGCGGTGAGGGTGAAGTGATAGACGTACTCCACCTGCACCGGCGCGGGCACGCCGTCGACCTCGGCGGGCGAGAAGCGGAACTGGCGCACCGCCGCAATGGCCGCCTCGTCGAAGCCGTTGCCCACCGGCTCGGTGGGCAGCACCTCGGCGACGGAGCCGTCATCCGCGATGGTGATGATGAGCCGCACCGACGCGGTGAGCCCCTGCGCGAGCGCCTCGGGCGGGTACTGCGCCTCCACCTGCTGCACCAGTTCGGGAGGCTTGGTGATGGTGGGCTGGGCCTGCGCCTCAGGTGGCGTGGCCGCGTCCGTGGGAGGCGCGCCGGCCTGGGGTGCCTGCGCGAGCACGGGCGCCGCCAGCAGGAGCGAGGCCGCGACGAGCGCGCCTCGGGCTTTCAGGGTGGAGGACATGGCGTGTCCAAGCATACGGGTGAGGGGGTTGCCGCTCCCGCTGAAAGAGAGACGGAGCGATGGCGAGGTGGAATCCCGGCAATGCCCGTGGGGATGGGTACCCCTGACATGCCGGGCACGCCTGGGCTCCGCCGCTCTCCCAGCGGGAGCGGCGAAATCAATCGAGCAGGAAGGTGTACGAGTATTTCATCTCCGTGGAGACAGGCTCGCCGCCCTTGATGGCGGGCTTGAAGCGGAAGCGGCGGATGGCATCCCTCGCCGCCTCGTTGAGGCCGTAGCCGGGCCCCTTGAGAATCTTCACCGCCACCACCTTGCCCTCGTGGTCGATGG
>NZ_VHLC01000194.1:0-5398 GCF_006547355.1 Myxococcus sp. AB036A
GCACCGGGGGCGGCGCGACGGCGCGGGGCGGCTCGGGCGGAGGCGCGGCCACGGGGGCCGGAGCGATGAAGCCGATGACCGTCTTCTCGTCGGAGGCGTCATCCAGCCCCTCGAGCGGATCCTCCGAGTCGGTGCCCAGCGAGTCGAGCGTGGAGAAGTCCTCCTCCACGCCTTCCACCACCGCCTCGGGCGGCGCGACGACGACTTCTTCCTCGAAGGACGGCGTCTCCTCGGGCGCCGACAGGTCGCCGAAGGCGGCGTCCAGGTCCAGCTCCTCGCCCGTGACGGAAGGCTCCTCCGCGGTCTCCACGGAGATCTCCTCGCCGAAGTCCGCCGTCATTGGCTCGTCGCCGAGCGCGTCCAGCGTGAGGCTCTCGTCGACGACGTCCTCGGTGGCGGGCAGCTCGGGGAAGCCGATCAGCGCGCCCGCGCGCTCCACCAGCTGATCCGCGTCCACCGGCTTGGCGACGTACTCGTCGGCGTGGGCCTTCAGCTTGCGGTGCTGCGCGAAGCCGTCCGGGTTGCCGATGATGATGATGGGGACGTTCTTGAGGTCATCGTCCTTCTTCAGCTTGCCGCAGATGAGGTAGCCGTTCTGTCCCGCGGACAGGTCCACCGCGAGCACCACGAGGTCCGGTCGGTCCCTGCGGATCTGCTCCACACTGCCCTTGCCGTCGGTCGTCTCGTCGACCGTGAAGCCCCGGCCCTCCAGGGCCGAGCGCAGGGTGGCGGAGAGCGCGGTGTCGCTTTCGACGATCAGGATTTTCTTCGACATGGAGGGACGGCCCGTCCTGGTGTGCGGCGCGCACAAACGCCCTACCGGCCGCGACGCGCAAGGTGATGATGTGCGTCGAGGCTATCGGCCATGCGCGGGAGCGTCAATGTTCGGACCGGGCGGAATTCCGGCTGCCCGGGGAGCGGGCAAGCGCCGTCACACAGCCGACGTTTCCGTCACTGAGGGTACGTCACCGGCTCGATGGAGATGGGAGGCCAGGAGTGCGGCGTGCGCGGCGCGGGCGGGAGCGAATACAGCGGCTCGTCGGCCTCTGGCGCGGACTTGCGCGCGATCTTCTCACCGCTGTCGCGCTCGGCGAGCATCCGACGGATGTCGCTTTCGTCCATGTCCGTCACCATCTCGTAGACGATTTCATCGTCGCGCCAGGTGACGACGTTGAAGCCCTGCGCGGAGTCCACTTCCACGGCTTGCAGGGCCTGGAACTTCGGGATGACGACCTCGTTGTCGCCAGGGAGCACGAAGACGCCCAAGCGGCGGCTCGGCTCACCTTCGTTGTCCGGAAGGGTCTCGTAGCTGATGTACGCGACTTCGCGGCCGTTGAGGATGGAGATGCGCCCACCCAGCGGCTTCGCCTTGGGGATCTGCGGGACGGTGATGCGCGGATCCACCTTGTCCTTGAACCACTCCTCCACCTGCTCCGGCGTGTTGGAGGCAATCTCGAAGGGGAGCGCCTTGCTCTTGCTGTGACGCTGCACCGCTTCCGTCCTGGCCGCGCTCAGCTGCTGCTCGGCGTGGAACGCGGCCCAGCCGCCGCCCACCGTCACCACCACCAACGCCATGGCCCCCGCGCGCAGCCAGACGCCGAACTGGACGCGGCGCTGCTCCTGCTTGAGGCCCACTTGGATGCCGGCCCGGAGCGAGGCGGGGGCCCGCATGCCTGAGACGGAGTGGCGCGCGGCTCGCCGCAGCGCCTGCTGCATCTGCTTCTCTTCCTCCGCGCGGCGCCGGCATTCAGCGCACCCGGAGAGGTGGGTTTCGAGGTCCACTCGTTCCTCGGGCTGAAATTCGCCGTCGAGGTAGGGATAGAGCAGCCGGTCGAGGTCCTGGCAGTTCATGGCGCGCGCTAGGAACGGGTTTCTACCCTGTCTTCTTCCTGTGGCGATACTCTTCCAGGTCCGCAGGGGCGTTCACCGGCTCCCCGTCGTGCCGGAATACGCCCTGGCCCTCGGCGTACTCACGCAGGTTTTTCTGCAGGAGCTTGCGTCCGCGGAACAGGCGGCTCATGACCGTGCCCACGGGGCACTCGAGAATCTCCGCGATCTCCTTGTAGGAGAACTCCTGGAGGTCCGCGAGGATGACCACCAGCCGGAAGTCGATGGGCAGCGCGTCAATGGCCCGCAGCACGTCGTCCGACAGGAGCCGGTCGAAGAAGTACTGCTCGGGGTTGGCCGCGAAGTCCGTCGCGTCCCGGCTCACGAAGCGCTCGTGGACGGCCTCGCGCTCCACGCCTTCCACCACCGTGCGCTCCTTCACCTTCCGCCGGTAGCGGTTGATGAAGGTGTTGGTGAGAATCTTGAAGAGCCAGGCCTTGATGTTCGTCCCGCGCTCGAACTTGTCGAAGAAGCGGTACGCCCGCATGCAGGTGTCCTGCACCAGGTCCTCGGCGTCGCGCTCGTTCTTCGTCAGGCGCAGCGCCGCCGAATAGAGCGGGTCCAGATGGGCTAGCGCCAGCTCTTCGAATTCCTGCTTCGTCCGGTTGGGTTGCCTGAAATCCAACATGTCCCGCCTTCCAAGGGCCCGAAACAAAAGGGGAATGAGTTGTCGCTTACCCGTCAAATGTATGCACGGGAACAACCAGGGCAACAACGGCATCCCACGACACCCGCCCGGACGCCCGCTTCGGGAATACACGACGCCGGCCAGGGAAACATATTCCCTAGCAGAGATAACGAACGGGGAGGCCGGATGTCGCCATCCGAACCTCCCCGCCAGGGACTGCGTCGTTTGCCTGCTTACCGGGCTTACTTGCCGGCGAGCGCGTCCGCGATGGGCATGTAGGCGTAGCCCATGTCCTTCGCGACGGCCTCGTAGGTGACGTGGCCGTTGTAGGTGTTCATCGCACGCGCGAGGGCGCGGTCCTCCTTCACGGCCGCCGCCAGGCCCAGGTTGGCGATCCGGAGCGAATAGGGGCGGGTGACATTGGTGAGGGCGTAGGTGGACGTCTGCGGCACGGCGCCGGGCATGTTGGCGACGCAGTAGTGGACGACGCCGTGGACCTCGAACGTGGGGTTGTCGTGGGTGGTGGGCTTGCACGTCTCGATGCAGCCACCCTGGTCCACGGCCACGTCGACCACCACGGAGCCCGGGCTCATCTCCGCGATGAGGGCCTCGGAGACGAGCTTCGGGGCCTTGCGACCGGGGATGAGCACCGCGCCCACGACGAGGTCGGCCTCACGCACGGAGCGGGAGATGCTCTCCGAGTCGGAGGCCAGCACGCCGACGCGGCCGAGGAACACGTCATCCAGGTAGGTGAGGCGCTCCATGTTGACGTCGATGATGGTGACCTCGGCGCCCATGCCCACCGCGACCTTGGCGGCGCACAGGCCCACCACGCCGCCGCCGATGACGGTGACGCGGCCCCGGCGCACGCCGGGCACGCCGCCCAGGAGGATGCCCTTGCCGCCGTGTGCCCGCTCCAGGCACTTGGCGCCCACCTGGATGGCCATCTTTCCGGCCACCTCGCTCATGGGCTTGAGCAGCGGCAGGCTGCCGTCGTCCGGCTGCAGCGTCTCATAGGCCACGGCCGCGGCCTTCTTCTGGAGCAGCGTCTTGGTCAGCTCCGGGTCCACGCCGGCCAGGTGGAAGTACGTATAGATGATCTGGCCCGGCTGGATGCGCGCGTACTCGGGCGCGATGGGCTCCTTGACCTTGATGATCATCTCCGCGCGCTTCCAGACCTCGTCCGCGGTGGAGACGATCTGTGCGCCGACGCGCTGGTACTCCGAATCGGGGATGCCGGAGCCAACGCCGGCGTTCGTCTCGATCAGGACCGTGTGACCCGCGGCGATGAGGGCGGCGGCGCCAGCTGGCACCATGCCGACGCGGTACTCGCGGGTTTTGATCTCCTTGGGAACTCCGACGATCACGACTGCCTCCGAGAGGGGGACGTAAAAAAGCGCGCGGACCCTAACGAGGGCCCAAGGGGGAATCAAGGCGCGGGCGGACAGCCCGGTATGAGCGCCATTTGCGTCAAACACCCCTGAAGACATGACGCGAGGCGTTGGATGCGATGCGTGATGAAGCGTGCGCCGCTCGTGTTAGTTAGCAGGGACATGACGTCTGCTCCGAAGCTCCTATTCGCGGACCCCAAGGGACGGGTGATGGAACATCCGTACCTGCTCGCCACGCTGCGCAGCGGCGAAGAGCTCGTTCCTCCGCAGGACAAGCCCATTCCGCTGCCGTCCTCCGGGCGGCTCGTCCACCTGCCAGGGCGCCTCCCGGTGGGCCTGCATCCGGAGACGGGGGAGCTGGAGCTCGTCCGGGAGATGAAGGTGGGGGGCAAGTCGTTTGTCCCCAACGCAGTGGGCGCGCTGCTGCCCCCCGGCTACACGCGCACCTTCCTCCCCGGCGAGGTGAAGGGCAGTGGCCCCGTGCTGCCGCAGTGGGCGTACACCGCCGCGGCCTGGGTGGGAGAGGGGCCGGTGGCGTGGGCCATCCATACCGACCGCCGCTCCCACTGGGATCCGGAGCGGTTCTCCACGCCGGACATGAAGGACCTGGTGGCGAAGCACATGGCGCGCTTCCCGGACAACCGGGTGCTGAAGCAGCTCAAGACGTGCGCGATGCTCTATCGGTGCTTCACGTCGCAGAACACCTTCTACGTGCGTGACGAGGCCGCCATCCCCGCGTCCGTCATGTGCAACGCGCGCTGCGTGGGCTGCATCTCCGACCAGCCGGCGGACGGCCCGCCGGCGTCGCACGAGCGCATGGATGACGGGCCCACGGGAGAGGAGATGGGCCAGATTGGCCTCTTCCACCTGGAGCACGCGCCGGGCCGCACCATGGTGAGCTTCGGCCAGGGCTGCGAGGGCGAGCCGCTCACGCGCTGGAAGCAGATTGCCGAGGCCATCCGCTACATGCGGGCGCGCACGCAGGCGGGCTCCATCAACATCAACACCAACGCCAGCCTCACGCGCGGCCTGGAGGCCCTCTTCGACGCGGGGCTGGACGCCATCCGCGTGTCGCTCAACTCGGCGGTGAAGGACCTCTACGAGGCCTACTACAAGCCGGTGAAGTACGGCTGGGAGGACGTGGAGGCCTCCATCGCCCTGGCGCGTGAGCGCGGCGCGTACCTGGCGCTGAACCTGCTGCTGTTCCCCGGCGTCACCGACCGCGAGGGCGAGGTGCGGGCGCTGGAGCGGCTGGTGAAGAAGTACCGCGTGGATCAGGTTCAGACGCGCTCGCTGTGCATCGACCCGCTGCAGTACCTGGAAGTGGCGCGCGAGCGCGGCGCGGGAGGAGAGCCGGTGGGCATCCGCACGCTGCTTCAGCGGCTGAAGGCGGCGCGCCCGGGGCTCATCGTGGGCAACTTCGCGCGCGGGCTGGAAGAGCGCGAGAACGCGGCCGGGGTCCGGTAGCGCCTGGGGGCGGGGGAGGGCGTTC
>NZ_VHLC01000195.1:0-5301 GCF_006547355.1 Myxococcus sp. AB036A
GCCGTGGGGCTGGGCTTCCTTTGCAAGACGGGGCTCGCGCTGACGCCCCTGGGCATCGCGGCGACGCTGTGGGCGCTCGGCCGGCTGCGCTTCTGTCCGGGACCGAGGTTCAGCACGGTGGTGGCCATGGTGGGCATGGCCGTGCTCCTGGCCGCGCCGTGGAGCTTCTACTCCGCATGGCGCTGGCCGGAGCTGCATGACCTGGAGGCGCGGGTGACGCGCGCCCACCTCTTCGCCGACCCGACGGTGGACGTGGGGCCCTGGCACCGGCCGGTGGATGCCCTCCTGAATGAGGTCAACACCCAGAGCCTGGCGCCGCTGCCCGCGGTGTTGCCACTGCTCGCCTTCGTGTGGCTGCTGGTGCGCGCGGTGCGCCGGCGGGAACTGGAGGTGGTGGGGCTCGCGTTGTGGGTGGGGGCCACCTGGCTCGTGTTGTCACTGAGCGTGGTGAAGGTCCCCGCCATTGCCTGGGGCGCGGTGCCCGCCGTCCTGGCCGCGTTGGCCATCGCGGGCGCGGATGCCAGACGCCACCCCGCGCTCGCGGCGGCGCTCCTGGCGGCGGTCGCCACACCGTGGTTCGTCAAGCACCTGCCGGTGCTCGGTGATGTCCGCGCCGTGCTCCCCACGGTGCTGGTGCAGACGCGCGCCCGGCCCGGGCTCGCCGAGGGACTGGTCGTGGCCGCCGCGGCGGCGCTGCTCGTCGCGCTCGTGTGCTGGCGCCTGCCGCGGAAGCTGTCCTGGGCGCCCCAGGGGCTGGGGCTCCTGGCCTCGGGCGTGCTCGCGTGGCTGCTGGCCGTCACCTTTCCGGTGGCGAAGGCAGACTACCAGGCCAGGCATCTGGATGACCTGTACGTCACCTACTCCCGCGAGGTGGGGCGCGCGCTCGACCAGCAGACGCCGGCGCGCAGCGTCCTCTTCCTCGCGCAGGACTCGGACGTGCCCAACTCCATGGAGTACCTGAGCCTCATGTTCTGGAGCAACCGCATGACGTACCGGCGGCCGCCCGACGTCGTGAGTGCTCGCAAACACGGCTATCACCCCTACCTCGTCTCGCCGCTCGCGGAGCGCTACGCCCCCGTCCCCGGTGTGCCTCCGGATGCCGCGCTGCGAGCCTATGACCTGGAGGCGCCTCGGTCCGAACCCGCGCCACTGCCTGATGGAGTCATGCCGCTGGCCTTCCGTGAGAAGGACATGGAGGTGCTGGGCGTCGCGGCGGGCCACGCGGGTGGGGGCCGTGACCGGTATGCCTTCTACGTCCGCGCCCATGGCGTGCCTCGCGCGCTGCGCGTCGTCTTCCACGGACCGGGCGGAAGCGTGGAGCGCATGCTGGAGCCCGGCGCCGCGCTGCGACAGCCCACCACGCTGCGGCGCGCCAGCTGGTTCATCGTGCCCGTGCTGGGGCCTCCCAGCGCTGGCGTGACGCATCTGGAGCTGGGCGCCAACGGCCAGCGGGTGACGTTCTCCCGCCCGGGCGCCTGAGGAAAAAGCGTCGCAAAGCCCCGTGGGGCCAATGCCTGTCGGGTGCAGGGAACTTCACTGCCGAGGCATCTCGCGGGACATGGGAAGCGTTCGCCCAGGTCAGCAGGGCGTGCGGACGGTCGCGGGTGAGGCAATTACCCTCCTCGCGGAGCCCTGATGTTGCTTCAGGTCCACCGTCGCGGTCCCCACTGTGGGACGCGATTTTCCATCATGCGAGAGGAAGGGCGTAACACCTACCTCCCGTGGGGAATCCTTGTGTCAGGGGCTTGTCGCCCCGCGGCTTCCCAGACGTGGCACAAACGGTGAAATCCGCCGCGTCCGAGCCTGGTGCTCATGAACGAGGTCGGAACCATGCGGATGAA
Source organism: Myxococcus sp. AB036A (assembly GCF_006547355.1). Taxonomy (NCBI): domain Bacteria; kingdom Pseudomonadati; phylum Myxococcota; class Myxococcia; order Myxococcales; family Myxococcaceae; genus Myxococcus; species Myxococcus sp. AB036A. The sequence goes on from NZ_VHLC01000195.1 coordinate 1,842, forward strand.
GCAGAAGCAGCAGTGGGTTGCCGCGGTTTGTGCGGTGGTGGTGGGCGGAAGCGGAGTCGCGAATGCCCATGACCTGATTTGCGAAAAGAAGGTCAATGGCCAGTCGGTGGTGGTGGCGGACGATTATCCCTACACCGCGAACTACAGCTTCAAGGTCACCAACGTCCACCCGACGTTGCCGTCCATCTTGTTGACGGCGACCGATGACGTGCTGTCGAGCGAGGGCTTCACGTTCTCGCCGCCGCCGCCGGTGAGCATTCCTGTCAATGGCTCGCTGACGTCGAACTTCGCGCTGCAAATCGGCAGCTATGACGAGTGCGTGACCATTGCCGCGCAGGATGGCGTGGCGGACAACCACATCGACAACACGTTCAGGGTGACGTTCGACCTGGGCTCGGCCATGTGCTCGGCGCGCCTGACGTGCGAGCGGGAAGAGCCGCCTCCCGTCGAGTGCACCGGCCCGACGCGGACGCTCGGTTTCTACAAGAACCGCATCCTGACGCTCACGCAGTGCCTGGCGCAGGGGCCCATCAACCTGGGCGCCATCGGGACCATCACCACGCTGCCCGCCGCGGAAGGCATCCTGTGGGGCGACCCGGCCATGTACCCGGCGGGAGGGATGCGCAGCCAGCTGGACCGGCTCCGCTTCCTGCTCGCGCGCCAGACGCTGGTGGGCATCTGCAACCAGCGCCTGTTCGGCGCGACGCCTGACCCGGCGTCGCTCCTCACGGATGCGGTTGCCGCCCTGAACACCACCCAGTGCGATCTCATCTCGAGCCTCATCGACCCCGTGGACGCCTTCAACAACGGTTGCGACTCGCTCCCGCTCCCGCCCGGCTTCATCCCCGGCCCGTCGACGCCCCAGGCCGCGGAGGCGATCGCCGTCGACCCGACCTCCAACTCCGGCCAGAGCTGCTCGCCCTGAGCCGTTCCCAACTCAATCCAAGACACCCTTCAAATCTCAAGGAAAGACACGCCATGAAGAAAATCATGTTGTCCACGTGTGTTTGCGCGGCCCTCGCCCTGACGGCCTGCGGTGGGGGCAGTGACCGGCTCGACTCCGTCCAGGGCGAGCCACCCGCTCCGTCCGGTCCGGTCCAGACGGAGGACGGGCAGCGCTTCGAGCTGCGGCTCCGCGGCTCGGCGGCGGAAGGCTACGACAAGCTGGAGCTCCCCATCGGTGCTGTTCGCGTCACCGCGGACGGGGCGCCGCTCAAGGTGGAGCTGGCGAAAGACAGCGTGGATGTGGCCCAGCCCGACCACGCGCACCTGGTGGCCTACTTCTACGTGCCGGAAGGCGTGGAGCGCGTCCGCGTGACGCTCCAACTGGAGGGGCTCGGCGGCTATGCCCAGGCGGAAGGCTCCGGCTTCGTCGACGCCAGCGTCGCCCCGGTGACCTTCGAGGCGCCCGTGCACGAGCTGGCGCTGCGTGGCCGTGCGGTGGTGCAGCTCGACGTGGCTCGCTCCATCATGGACATGGGGAGCCACCGCCTGCTGCTCCCGAACGGCGTGGTCAACTACTGAGTCACGACACCCCACCCAGTCACCCCACCTGCCGAATCGCTTGACTGGCCGCGTCTCACGCCACAGATGAAGTGGCATGAGACGCGACAGTCGGCTCTCCGTCGCCTTGCATGTCCTCCTTCACCTGGAGGACATGGGGCCCCATGGTGACGTCAGAGGCGATGGGGCGGCTGTTGAAGGCCCATCCGTGGCGGACCCGGGACTCGGCGTTCGCCGCCGTCACGCTCGTGCCGCGAAGCGGCGCGTCACGCCTCATGCCTGACGCGCCTGACGCTATTGTTCGACCCCACCGTACCGTCACCTCTGGAGCACCCCCATGGCTGACATCGCGCATCGAACCGTGAAGACGAATGGCATCAACCTGCACATCGCGGAGGCGGGTTCAGGGCCGCTCGTGCTGCTCCTGCATGGTTGGCCGGAGTCCTGGTACTCGTGGCGCCATCAGCTTCCGGCGTTGGCGGCGGCGGGGTACCACGTGGTGGCTCCAGACGTCCGTGGCTACGGCCAGAGCGACAAGCCGGAGGCCATCGAGGCGTACAGCATGAAGCAACTGGTGGGTGATGTGGTTGGCCTGCTGGATGCGCTGGGGGAGAAGACGGCCATCGTCATTGGCCATGACTGGGGCTCGGCGATCGCCTGGAACTGTGCCGCCCTGCATCCCGACCGCTTCCGCGCGGTGGTGGGAATGAGCGTGCCCCATCTGGGCCGCGCGCCCATGCCGCCGATTCAACTGTTCCAGCGCATGTTCGCTGAGAAGTGGTTCTACATCCTCTATTTCCAGGAGCCCGGCGTGGCCGAGGCCGAGTTCGAGGCGGACGTCCCGAGAACGGTCCGGGCGATTCTCACGGGCACCCCCGGCTTCGATGTGACGAATCCCGTCGTGTTGGCGAAGAAGAAGGGGGAAGGCTTCCTCGCGAGGCTCGACGTACCTGAGACCTTGCCCGGCTGGCTCACCGAGGCGGACGTCGCGTACTTCGCGAAGGAGCTCGCCGGCAGCGGATTCCGGGGCGGGCTCAATCGCTACCGCAACATGGACCGGGACTGGCACGAACTGCCTGAGCTGGCGACGGCGGTCATCCCGCAGCCGGCCCTCTACATCGTCGGAGAGAAGGACCCGGTGCGTGCCTTCTCGCCCGTTGACCCGATGAAGGCCCTGGTGCCGAACCTGGCCGACATCCACGTCGTTCCCGGCGCGGGGCATTGGGTTCAGCAGGAGCGCGCCGCCGAAGTGAATGCCGCGCTGCTGGCCTTCCTGAAGAAGCTGCCGACCTGAGCCGCGCGCCCTCCGAAGGTGTGCTGCTTGGAGGGCGGCACGACTGTGCTGCAATCCCTCTCAGCCCGTGGCGGCGTAAGCGGGATGAAGTATAGGTGAGCGTCGATACAACGGAGGTCGCGCTCATGGTGATTCCAGGGAAGTGCCACTGCGGGAATCTGTCCTTCACGCTCGTCTGGGAGCCGAGTCCGGACGAGATTCCCGCACGGGCCTGTGGTTGTTCGTTCTGCACCCGGCACGTGGCGCTCTGGACGTCTCATCCTGGGGGGACACTCAAAATCTCGGTCCAGGAGCCGTCACAGGTCTCCCGATATGTCTTCGGCACGCGGACCGCGGAGTTCCACACCTGTGGCCGGTGCGGCGTCGTTCCCGTGGTGACCAGCCGCATCGACGGCCAGCTCTACGCTGTCGTCAACGTCAACGCGTTCGAGGGTATCGACCCGGCGCGGATTCGCCGCAGCTCGGGCAGCTTCGACGACGAGGATGCCGCGACGCGGCTCGCGCGCCGGAAGCGCAACTGGATTGCCAACGTGGAGATTCAGGAGTCGCCGCGTCCCTGAACGTCACAGCCGGGCGGCCGGGGTATGGTGCCGCCCATGCGCAGCGCGTCTGGCCTGTCTCTTATACACCTCTGACGCTGCCGACGAAGCTAGAAGTGTAGAT
>NZ_VHLC01000196.1:0-4635 GCF_006547355.1 Myxococcus sp. AB036A
GCTTGCCCACCCTGCGCTTCCCCCCCGAGCTCCCCATCTCGAGCCGGGTGGAGGACATCACCGCGGCCATCACCGCCCATCAGGTGGTCATTGTCGCGGGGGCCACTGGCTCGGGGAAGACGACGCAGCTACCAAAAGTCCTGCTCGCCATGGGGCGCGGCCGCCCGCGCCAGATTGGCGTCACCCAGCCCCGGCGTATCGCCGCGACGAGCGTGGCGGCGCGCGTGGCACGTGAGCTCGGCACCGAGCTGGGCACGGACGTCGGGTACCAGATTCGCTTCGAGGACCGCTCGTCCCGGCAGACCGCCGTGAAGTTCATGACCGACGGCGTCCTGCTCGCGCAGATTCACAGCGACCCGCTCCTGCGCCGCTACGACACCATCGTGCTCGACGAGGCCCACGAGCGCAGCCTCACCATCGACTTCCTGCTCGGGTGGCTCAAGCGCATCCTTCCCAGACGCCCCGACCTCAAGGTGGTGGTGAGCTCGGCCACCATCGAGACCGAGCGCTTCTCGCAGTTCTTCGGAGGGGCTCCGGTCATCCAGGTGGAGGGCCGTACCTTTCCGGTGGACGTGCTCTACGAGCCGCCCCACGAGGACGCCGAGCTCGCCGACGCCGTCGCCGACGCGGTGGCGAACGTCATCTCGCTCGACCCGAACGGGGACGTCCTCGTGTTCCTCCCCGGGGAGCGGGAGATCCGCGAGGCCGAGAATGCCCTGAACGCGCGCGAGCTCCGCGGCACGGTGGTGCAGCCGCTGTATGCGCGCCTGTCGGCCGCCGAGCAGTCACGCGTCTTCGCCACCATCCCCCAGCGCCGGGTCATCCTCGCCACCAACGTCGCGGAGACGTCGGTCACCATCCCGGGCATCGTGTACGTCGTGGACACGGGGGTGGCGCGCCTGTCGCGCTACGAGCCTCGCTCGGGCACCACGCGCCTGCACATCGAGCCAGTCTCCCAGGCCAGCGCCGACCAGCGCAAAGGGCGCTGCGGCCGCGTGCGCGAGGGAATCTGCGTGCGCCTCTACGACGAGGTGAGCTTCACTACGCGGCCCGCCTTCACCGACCCGGAAATCAAGCGCACCGGGCTCGCGGGGGTCATCCTGCGGATGAAGTCCCTCGGCCTCGGTGACGTCGAGGACTTTCCCTTCCTCGACCCGCCCCAGCCGAAGGCCATCGCCGAGGGCTGGCGGGTGCTCGAGGAGCTTGGAGCCATCGAGGGCAAGGAGCGCACCTTGACGCCACTGGGGCACCAGCTCGCGCGCTTCCCGGTGGACCCACGCATCGCGCGGATGATTCTCGCCGGCGCCGAGTACGGGTGCCTGGACGAGGTGCTCATCGTCGCCGCGGCGCTCAACCTGCAGGACCCGCGCGAGCGGCCACGGGAGCTCGCGCAGAAGGCAGACGAACTGCACCGGCGCTTCCGTGACGAGCACTCGGACTTCACGGGGCTCCTCAAGCTCTGGGCGTTCGTGCGCGAAGCCGAGGGCCGGGGGACGTCCCATCTGCGGCGCGTGTGCCGGGACAACTTCCTGTCCTTCCTGCGGGTGCGCGAGTGGCGGGACGTCCAGCGCCAGCTCGAGGAGACCGTCCGCGAGCTGCGCCTGCCGCGCAAGGGCCGGGGCGCCCCAGCGCGCGGGGACGCCCTGCACCAGGCGCTCCTCACCGGGCTCCTGTCCCGCATCGGCCAGTGGAATCCGGAGCAGCGCCACTTTACGGGCGCGAAGCAGACGCGCTTCATGGTCCACCCCTCGTCGGCGCTCGCGAAGAAGCCCCCTGCCTGGGTGATGGCGTTCGAGCTCGTGGAGACGTCCCAGCTTTTCGCGCGCACCGTGGCGAAGCTCGACCCGGAGTGGCTCGCGGCGGCGGCCCCCCACCTGCTCAAGCGCAGCTACTCCGATCCGCACTGGTCGGAGAAGTCCGCGCGCGCCATCGTGAAGGAGAACGCGACCCTCTTCGGGCTGACCGTCTTCAGGGAGCGCCCCGTGCCCCTGGCCAGCAGGGACCCCGCCGAAGCACGGCTGATGTTCCTCGAGCACGCCCTGGTGCGGGGCGAGTACCGCACCCGAGGGGCGTTCCAGGAGAAGAACCGCCAGGTGTTCGAGCGCGTGGCGCGCCTGCGGGACAAGGCCCGGCGCAGCGAGCTGCTCGACAGCGAGGCGATGCTGACCTTCTTCGACAAGCGCGTCCCGGCGGACGTGACGGACGGAGCGGCCTTCGAGGTCTGGCGTCGCAAGGCCGAGGCGGCCGACCCCGACGTGCTCGTCCTCTCGATGGAGGATGCCCTCTCGCACGACCCGGGCCTGTCCCCGGCGCACTACCCGGATGCCATCAAGCTGCACGGCGCGTCCGTGCCGGTGACGTACACCTTCGACCCCTCGGCCGAGGACGACGGCATCACCCTGAGCGTGCCGCTGCTGCTGCTCGCCCAGATAGCCCCGGGTGAGCTCGACTGGACCATCCCCGGGTGGCAGCGGGAGAAGCTCACCGCCCTGCTCGAGCAGCTCCCCCGCGCCCAGCGCAAGCAGCTGGGGCCGTTGCCGGATCTGGTCGACCGTCTCGAGAAGGAACTGGTGCCCTTCCGCGGGCCGATGATTCCAGCGCTCGCGCGTGCGGTGTCCCGCCTGTGCGGCATGGAAGTGACCGAGGAGTCCTTCCGGGCGGATGCCGTGGTGCCGTACCTGCGCATCACGCTCCGGGTGCTCGACGCGCAGGGCAAGGAACTCGCGCGGGGCCGCGACGTCGACGCGCTGCTCAAGCAGCACGGAGGCCATGCACGGGCGGCGCTGCGCAGCGCGGCGCCGGCGTCGGACTGGGAGCGCAAGGGGCTGACCGCCTGGACTTTCGGCGACCTGCCCGCCGTGGTCACCCGGCGGGTCGGCAACCTCGAGGTCCGCAGCTATCCCGCGCTCGTCGACCGGGGCGCCACCGTGGACCTGGTGTTGCTCGAGACATCCGCCGCCGCTGACGCGGCCACGCGCACGGGGGTCCGCCGGCTCCTCATGCTCGCCGCGCGCGGGCACGTGGCCGTCAGCGCCGCGCGCATGCCAACGCCCTTCCCGTCCCTGGACGGCGCGCCGCCCGCACGGGGCCAAGCCGACGCCTTCCGGGCGCTCATGCTCGCACGTGGCGTTGACGACGCGTTCAAGCTCACACCGGGCGCGCCGCTGCCCCGCACGAAGGCAGCCTTCGAGACGCTGGTCCGTGAGGGCTCACCGCGCATCGAGAGTGCGGCCCGGGACTGGGCGAACGCCGTCGTTGTCACCTCCGCGGAGCTCGCCACGACGCTCGCGGCACTCAAGGCGGCATCAAGGGGACCGAGCGGCGCGGCGGCCGTGCGGGACATCCGCTCGCAGCTCGGGAACCTGTTCCCCGCGAACCTCATCGAGTGGATTCCCTTCGTGCGCCTGCTGCACTACCCGCGCTACCTCCGCGCGGCCCAGGCACGGCTGTCGCGTGCGGTGGCGAACCCCAGCAAGGACGCAGGGAAGGCCGCGCCTTTCACTCCCCTGTGGGAGACCTTCCTCGCCAGGCGCGCCACCGTGCGTGACCAGGAGGCGGCGCAGGAGCTGCGGTGGGCCTTCGAGGAGCTCCGCGTGGCCATCTTCGCTCCGGAGGTGACGACGCCCGTGTCCGTGACGGTGGCGAAGGTCGGCGCGGCCCTCGCGGCGCTGCGCTAGAAGCGGGTGGCTGTGCGTCCGCGACGAGCGCATCGGCGTCCTCGAGGTGCTGCCGCCCGACTGCCACCGCCGGCCGGTCGTACGGCCCGCGCTCCCCGGTGACGCCGGCCAGAACGAGCATGTCCGACGCCTCAGGGGGGCTACACCAGTCGCCCCCCGGCGTCGAACTGCTCCAGCACGGCCCTCGTAGGAGCCCGCTTCAGCATCCCGCTGAGCGACAAGGGAGGGCACGACTCGGGAGAGCCCGGCCGTGTCCAGCATGGTTCCAGGTGGGACTCGCCCTGTCGGGGACGTCGCCCTTCGCGGCGACCAATCACAGCACAAAAACCTGACCATCCATGAAGCCGAGAGCGAATCAATCACAAATAAATACATCATCACCGTCATCGCGACGCATCACGAAACTGCAACCCATTACGCGCTCCACCTGGGATGTATTTGACCCACTCACCCGCGCTCGTTCCTGGCATGACCCTCCGCCAGTCTGGTTTGCCCCAGCGGCAACCCCTTAGCCTGACATCCCGATGGCGTGCGCCACGCCCAGGGCGCAATCATCCACATTTGCTGAATTACCAGTCTTGCTCGTTTGGATTTGAATTCAATTCAAGACCAGTGCTAGTAGGAAATTGGCTTCGGCCGACCCCGCACAAACAACACAGGAGTAGTCCATGACGAGGAACGTGAAGCGTTTCCTGGCTGGCTCGCTGCTGTCTCTCACCCCGTCGATCGCTTTCGCCGGACAGATCGAACTCGACTTCCCCGACTTCCTCACCCAGCGCAGCGAGTACGTCAGCGTCCGTGAGGGCGCGGTGCAGCTCCCCGTGCGGAAGGGCCCCTCGGTGGAGGCCATCGGCCCTGCCGTTGAAGACTTCTTCGTCTCCAACCAGGCCGGCGTCGACCTCCACCTGGGCATCCAGATCCTGACGGGCTCGTTCAACGGCACCTGGAACACCCACCC
>NZ_VHLC01000197.1:0-4441 GCF_006547355.1 Myxococcus sp. AB036A
CTCACGAGAATGCCGCCTGTCACGCTGGGCGTCGTGGTGGAGAGGAGCTGGACGATGCCACCGCCGCCGCCGCCGCCACCGCCCTTGCCCGCGCCCCCCGCGTTGTTGCCAGCGCCACCATTGGCCCCCACCGCTCGGACGAATCCCCCCACGGTGATGGAGCCCTTGCCCACGAGGACGATGGCGCCCCCCGCGCCACCGCCCGAGCCGGGCAGGTTGGAGGCGGTTCCACCAGACTCACCATTGGCATTGATGGCGCCCCCCGGGGGAATGCGGATCGCTCCCTGCGCGAGAATGACCAGGGAGCCGCCGCCCCTGCCACCGGCCACACCGGCCTGCTTGGCACCCGCGCCGCCGCCCAGGCCGCCGGGTCGCAGGAGTTGCGCGGCCTGGAGCGGCAACAGCCCACGCCCGCCCTGGGGCTCGCCTGCGGCCGCACGCGCCACGCCTGCCTCCGCAGGCCCGGTTCCGTTGTCCTCGGCACTGGGGTCCACGATGATCGTACCGTTGATGGTGACGTCGCCGGTGGCCCGGATGACCGTTCCACTCGGGACAATCAGCGTGCCGGAGACGGTGACGTTCGTGAACTGCAGGTGCTGCCGGCCGGCCAACGTGCCGTAACCAGTGACCGTGGTCAGATCCACGGTGTTGCCACTGGGGACGTTGTACGCCCCAGCCGACCCGTCACCGTAGGCGCCCAGCGAGCCCGTGGGCCCCTGCGGACCTTGAGGGCCCTGCGGACCAACCGGTCCCGAAGGGCCCTGTGCCCCTGCAGGTCCCGTCGCGCCCGCGGGACCTTGACCGCCCTGCGGTCCCGCCGGCCCGTTGCACACGAAGCGGGTGAGCGCGACATTCTCCTCACCCGCATCCAGCGTCCCATTGCGGTTGGCGTCGACGCCCATCTCCAGCCGCACGCCACCGGTGGCGCAGTTGCCGGACGCCGGCTCCACGGTGGTCCGCGTCACCGTGCCCAGACCGACATCACCCTGGGGGCCCGTGGCACCCGCTGGGCCCACCGGGCCCTCAGGTCCTGCGGGGCCCTGCGGTCCCGCCGGCCCGGCAGGTCCCACCGCGCCAGCGGGCCCCTCCGGGCCCCGGTCACCCTGCAGGCCCGTCTCACCGTGAAGACCGGTTGGCCCCTGCACGCCCTGCTCACCCCGGAGGCCCTGCGGGCCCATGGGGCCCTGCGGCCCCTCGGGGCCCATGAGCCCCTGTGCCCCGTTGCACACGTAGCGCGTCAGCGAGGTGTCGACCTCCTCATCCTCCAGCTGACCGTTCCGGTTGAGGTCGATGCCCGTCTCCACCACCACACCCGCCTGGGCGCAGTTCTCACCGGAGGGCTCGGAGTCGGTCCGGACCAGCGCCGTCAGCCCCGGAGGACCTTCCGGCCCGCCTGCCGGGCCCGGAGGACCTTGCGGCCCCTGTGGGCCCGTAGCGCCAGGCGCACCTGGCTCGCCCTGAGGACCAGCGGGCCCCTCGGCGCCCGGCGCTCCCGGAGGGCCTTCTGCGCCCGCGGGACCTTGCGGCCCCTGCGGTCCTGGCGTGCCTTCCTCACACGCCGACAGCACCAGCAGTGCCGTCAACGGAAGCGCCTGAAACCATTTCTGATACAGCGGGCGTCGCCAGTTCTCTTGCGTCATCTGCCGGCCTCCTCGTCGTGAAACGTCACGCCGCGGGCCTCTGAGCAAGCCGCACGCCACGCCAAGAAGACCGGGGCGACCCCAAGCAGTTCGGCGGTAACCGGGCAGATTCTCTCGTGGGAGAGAACCCACGAGACATTGCTGCGGCGTCCGGGTCAGACGCACCCGCGTTTCATCGGCACGCGGATCCGCCGCGGCGTCTGGGCCGGACGCATGCGCGTCTGTATCGGACGCACGAGCGCGCGTGACACAGCGAGACATGGAGGCACCACGTCTCACGTTTCATTGCATGCCGCCGTCACCCGCACATGAAACACGCGCGATTTCAGCGCTGGCCGGAGCTTTGCTCAGGGAGGAAGGGCAGCAAGCGCAGTCGGGCAGTCCTCTCCTCGAAAGGTAGACGCACGTGTCAGAGCCCTTCATCGGTCAGATCATGATGTTCGCAGGCAACTTCGCTCCGCGGGGCTGGGCATTCTGCCAAGGGCAGCTTCTCTCCATCGCCCAGAACTCGGCGCTCTTCTCCATTCTTGGCACCACCTATGGAGGCAATGGACAGACGACGTTTGCCCTGCCGGACCTGCGTGGCCGCTATCCCATGCAGCCGGGCCAGGGCCCCGGCATGTCCCCCCGCACGCTGGGCGAGCAGGGTGGAACCGAAACCGTGACGCTGATTTCGACGCAGATGCCGGCGCACAATCACACCCTGAATGTGAGCAGTCAGCACGGCGATACGGAAACGCCCATTGGCACCGTGCTCGCGGCGGACTCCACGGCGACCGTGCTCAACTACCGGGCTGCCCCCATCGACGGGACCATGAACCCCGCGGCCATCGGCGTCGCGGGGGGAACCCAGCCGCACAACAACATGTCGCCCTTCTTGTGCATCAACTTCATCATCGCGCTGGAAGGCATCTACCCGTCGCGCAACTGACGCACCGTGAGCCCCCAGGGCTCAGCGCCTCGCGCCATTCTCGCGTGCGAGGCGCAGTGGGGCCACGCGGACAGCCGCCGCGAATCCGTCCCCACGAGCCACCCCTTCCAGGTCCTCAAAGACCCTGAACTGCGGGGTGGGTAGCCCGTTCCCGGCAGGGTGGGCACGTCGGGGGCAGCGTTACGGCACGGGAGCGTGGGCGGTGGTGGCGGAGCGAGACGGCGGGGGGCAACGCTCGCAAGTCACACCGACGACGGTGTTTACCGTCTGCGCCTCCGTGCTCGCGGTGGTCGTACTCGTCACCTTCGTGGCGAAGACGCGGGTGGCACTGACACTGACGGGCATCGCCACCATCCTGGCGCTCGCGTTGGAACATGGCGTCGCGCGACTGGAGCGCGGCAGGCTGCCTCGACTAGCCGCCATCGCCCTGGTGATGACGGCGTTGCTGGTCGTCGTCGCCGCCCTCGCGCTGCTCGTGATTCCGGCCGCGGCGGACCAGTTGGATGCCCTGGTTCGCCAGTGGCCGCAGTTGATGGCGGAACTGCGGAGTTCTCGACTCATCCAGGTGCTCAGCGACCGGCTTCAGGCGCTCGGCTGGGCGCGGCGGTTGGAGGAAGCAACGCCCCGGCTCGCGACCGGCGCCCTGCCGACGCTGCTCATCCGAGCCATCGGAGGCGTGGTGGGGATGGTCATCTCGGCCCTCACCGTCTTCTTCCTCGTCGTGTTCATGCTGACATTCGGAGGAGACCTGATTCGCAGGGGGCTGGCCCTGGTCGGCCCCGAGCACCGGATGCGATACGTCCGGGTCCTCCACAACGTCTACAGCGCCACGGGCGGCTACCTGTCCGGGCTGGTGCTCATCTGCACCATCAACGCCACCCTGACCACGGTGACGCTGGCGCTCCTGGGCTTGCCGTACTTCCTGCCTCTGGGCATCGCCAGTGGCTTCTCCAGCCTGGTCCCTTATGTGGGGCCGCTCATCGCTGGGGGCGTCATCACCTTGCTGACGTGGGCCACGCAGGGCATCTGGGCGGCAGCGGTCGCGCTCGCCTACTTCCTGCTGTACGGGCCCCTCGAGGGCAACGTGCTGGCCCCACTCGTCTTCCGACGTACGGTCCACGTCAATCCGCTGCTCGTCCTCCTGGCAGTCCTGTTCTGCGCGGAGCTGGCCGGCATCGTGGGCGCGGTGGTGGCGGTGCCTGTGGCCGCGACCCTTCAAATCATCGCCCGGGAGGTCCTCCTCTTCCGGCAGGAGCGCAGGGCGGCGCGCACCATCCACCCCGCGGAACCTGAATGACGCCCTGAAAGGGGGACACGATGGCCGCGGGTCCACTCCCATGGCTGCTGACCCATGGCACAGCGGCCCTGCTCTTCGCCGCCCTGGTCGCCGGAGGCATGGGGGTGCCCATTCCAGAGGACCTGGTGCTGTTGTCGCTGGGCATCCTCGCGCACCGGGACGTCCTGCCCATCGCCCTGGCGGTCGCGGTCGCGGTGGCCGGAGTGCTCTGCGGCGACACGGCCCTCTTCCTCACCGCCCAAAGGTTGGGGCCCGCGCTGTACGCGCATCCACGGATGAAGAAGCTCCTGCCGCCGGAACGCCGCGAGCGACTGGCCCAGCTCTACGCGCGCCACGGCGGGCGCTGCATCTTCGTGGGGCGCTTTCTCTCGGTGCTGCGCGGGGCGGTGTTCATCATGGCCGCAGTGCATGGCATGCGGCTGCGCGACTTCCTGCTGTGGGACGGGTTGGCGCTGTGCCTCAGCGCCCCGGTGGTGGTGGCGCTGGGGTACGCCTTCTCGCACAGCGTGGACGCAGTGGCGAAAGGGGCGGCGCGAGCCGAGCACCTGCTGGTGCTGGCCACGACGGCGGCCC
>NZ_VHLC01000198.1:0-4260 GCF_006547355.1 Myxococcus sp. AB036A
GCCCAGGCCGTGCCCGAAGCCAAGGCGCCCGAGGCCGCCCTCCCGCCCGTGGAGTCCGCGGCGGGTGCGTCCGACGAGGAGCTGGCCCTGGCTCCGCTGACGCGCCCCACCGTGAAGCCGGTGCGCTTCCTCATCGTCAGCGACCCCATGGGCGCGCGCGTGACGTACCAGGGGAAGGACCTGGGTGAGACGCCCCTGAACCTCGAGGTGGCGCCGAATGCCAGCGGCGTCGCGGAAGCGGCGCTGACCTTCACCCTGGACGGCTACCAGCGCGCCCGCGCCGTCGCCAAGGGCGCGGGCCCCGAAGAGCGCTTCACGCAGAAGCTCCAGCCCAAGAAGAAGGCGAGCACGCGGCCTGGAAAGGCCCCAGACTCGTCGCCCTACAAGGACGACCCGTACAATTGAAAACCCTGACAGCCTTCAAACGAGCGGGGCTCCTCGCGATGTGTCTGTGCGCGGGGGAGGCCCTGGCGGACGCCCGCCTTGAGGCCCGGCGCCACTTCCGCAGCGGCATGAGCCTCATCGCCCAGAAGCAGTACGACGCGGGCATCGCCGAGCTCGAAGCCGCCTACGCCATCAAGCCGCACCCCAACGTCCTCTTCAACATCGCCCGCGCCTACCAGGACTCGGGCCGGTCGAAGGCGGCGCTGGAGGTGTACCAGCGCTACCTCGCCAGCAATCCACCGGACGCGGCCTCCGTGCTGCCCACGGTGGCCGCGCTGGAGGAGAAGCTGAAGGCCGAGGAAGCACAGGCCGCCGCCGCGCAGGACCCGTCGTCGCTGCCCATGCCGCCGCCCCCCGCGGGCATGCAGTCGCAGCAGCAGTTGAGCGCGCTGCTGGAGCGGCTGGAGAAGGCCATTGAGCGGGCCGAGGCCATGCCCGTGGGGAGCGCCACCATTCCCGGCCTGACGCCCACCGGCGTCGCCTCCGCCAGCTCGGACGACTCGGCCAGCGGCGTGGACCTGGGCGCGGTGCCCTACGAAGAGCGCGTGGTGACGGCGAGCCGCCGCGCGCAGTCCTCGCTGGACGCGCCCAACGCCACCACCGTCATCACCGCCGAGGACATCCGCCTGTCGGGCGCCACGTCACTGCCGGAGCTGCTGCGGCGCGTGCCCGGCGCGGACGTCATGGCCCTGGGCGTGGGCAGCGCCAACGTGTCGCTGCGCGGCTTCAACCAACGCATCGCCAACAAGGTGCTGGTGCTGGTGGACGGCCGCACGGAGTACCAGGACTTCCTGGGCCTCACCATCTGGTCCTCCATCCCCATCGGCCTGGAGGAGATTGAGCGCATCGAGGTCATCCGCGGCCCGGGCAGCGCGCTGTACGGCGCCAACGCCATGCTCGGCGTGGTCAACATCATCACCCGCGCGCCCGGCACCGGCCCGCGCGCGGAGTTCCACGCCACCGGCGGCACGGGCAACACCGCCGCGGGCTCCTTCGTCAGCCACGGCGGCTCGGGCGCGCTGCGCTACCGGGCGGCGGCGGGCTATTCGCAGACGGACAAGTGGAGCCGGGACTACGCCAGCGGCCTGCCGGACGTGACGCTGCGCGGCCCCGACCCGGACCTGGGCGCTCGCGGCGCGCGCGCGTCGCTGTCCGCCGTGTACACCTTCGCCGAAGGGCGCCAGGTGGGCCTGTCCGGCGGCGTGAATCGCTTCACCACGGAAATCTATCCGCCGGGCCTGCTGCGCAACTACTTCATCGACGGCGTCAACGCCTTCGCCAAGGGCGACGTGGAGCTGGGGCCGCTGAAGCTGAAGACGTTCTGGAACCACATCTCCAGCGACGCGGGTCCCCAGTATGAAGCCACGGGCCAGCGCTCGCTGGTGACGTCGCTCAACTCCAACCTCTTCAACGCCGAGCTGCTCTTCGCGCGTGACTTCGAGCTCGCGGGCACGCACCAGCTCAACATTGGCGTGGAGGGCCGCCTCAAGCGCGTGGACTGGGGAGACTACCTGGGCCCGCTGCGCGAGCAGGTGCACGCGGCCTTCTTCGTCCAGGACGAGTGGCGCATCGTGGAGCCGCTGGCGCTGGTGGCCAGCTACCGCGTGGACCGGCACCCGCTGCTCAACCTGGGCAGCCCGGGCCTGGCGCACTCGCCGCGCATCTCCGCGCTGTTCAAGCCTTTCGAAAACCACGCCTTCCGCGCGAGCGCGGCCTCCGCCTTCCGCGAGCCCACGTTCCTGGAGAGCTACACGCAGTTGACGGTGCCCGTGCCGGGCATCAACGGCGTCAGCACGCTCACCACCGGCAATCAGCAGCTGCGCCCCGAGCGCCTCACCGCCTTCGAGCTGGGCTGGCGCGGCGAGTCCCCGGAGCTGGGCATCGACCTGGACGTGGCCGTGTACCAGAACACGGTGAGAGACCTCATCGGTCTGTCCGGGGTGTCGCGGCTGCCGCCGGGCCAGTCGTATGACCCGGGCACCGGTTCGTACCTGCTGGGCAGCTCGTCCTTCCAGAACGAGGACGCCATCTACACCGCGCGCGGCGCCGAAGCGGGCGTCACCCTGGCGCCGGTGGACGGCCTGGGACTGAAGTTGAGCGCGTCGCTGCAGGACGTGACGTCGGACCGCGAGTCGGCGGCCGAGTGTGGCCCGTGCAACCAGGCGCCGCAGTTCCGGCTGTACGGCGGCCTCACCTACCGCTCACGCGCGGACCTGGAGTTCGGCGTGGACGCGGCCTACACCTCCGCCTCCACGTGGATTGAGCGCGAGCCCGCAGCCGCGGACCCCACGCGCATCGACCTGGTGTCCAACCCGCTGCGCGCCTACACCGTGGTGAACGCGCGCGTGGGCTACATGGCCGTCAAGGACTCCGTCACCGTCGCGCTGGTGGGCAGCCACCTGGGCGGCGCACATTCCCAGCACCCCTTTGGCAATCGCATCGAGCGGCGCGTCTACGCGACCCTGACGGTGACTCCATGAGCCGCCCCACCTTGTCCTCCTGGAAGCGGGCCGCTGGTGGCCTCGCCCTCGCGTCCGTCATCGGACTCGGCTGCGATTCACCACCCGTGGTGCCCACCGCCGACGTGCGGCAGAACACGCGCAACGCGCGCATCGACGGCAACCTGGTGGTGCAGTCACGCGCGCGTGGCAACGCGGTGGTGTTCCTCTACGACGCGGACCGGCCTCCGCCGCCGCAGGGCACCGGCCGCCCCCTCACCTTCACCGTCGTCTCCGCCGAGCAGCTCTTCGGCCCGGCGCTGGCAAATGACACGCCCGGCCCCTTCGTCGCGCCCTTCAGCTTCAGCCTGGTGCCCGAGGGCCGCTACATGCTCCGCGGATTCATCGACGCGAACGGCTGCGGCTCGGACGCGGGCGCGGACTGCCGCCGGTCCGACTTCAACCCCTGGTACGGCGTCACCAGCGAGCCCAACGCGGGTGACGTGGGTGGCGCGGCGGTGGACGCGACCGGCAGACCGCTCACGGTGGAAGTCGTGGCGGACGCGGACGGCCAGCCGCAGCCCCTCACCGGCGTGGCGGTGAGCTTCTCCGACACCGCGAGCGTGCTGAGGGACCGGCCCACGTTCCAGGTGGTGCAGGGTGACGGGCAGCTGGGCAGCTCGGTGAAGCAACTGCGCCTCCAGCCGCTGTCCATTCACGACGGCGCGGTGGACCAGCGCCCGGAAGGCTTCGCCGTCAGCTACCTGGACGCAGACAACGACGGCACCCCCGATGGCTTCTGGCCACGCGTGGTGGTGCGCAAGCTGGCGGACGACGCCAGCAACCTGGTGGACGAGAACGACCTGGACCGAGATGGCATCCCGGATGACACCGGCGTGGACTACGCCCACGCCGATGGCTCCCAGGACGGCGTACCGGATGTCGTCGTGCTCAACGCGCGCCTGGTGCCAGACAGCATCACCGCCGCGCTCACCGACGAGAACGGCAACCCTCGCATGGAAGGCGCCGTCGTTCCGGAGCTGGTGGTGGAAGTGCGACCCCAGGCACTGGATGCCCGGGTACCTACCAACCCCGTGCCGCTGCGTGAGATGCCCCGAGGTCGCTACGCGGTGGTGTTGATCCAACCCAGTGGACAGACATGGCGTGTGCCCAATGAACTGGCACCCGCCCTCGCGTCTGGACTGGGGCTTCCTGCTGTGGAAAGTCAGGCTTTCTTCCTGGAGGTTCCCTGAGTGGCGGTGCTTTGACTTCGGACGCTCCATCCGCCAACATGATCGCCGTTCCCCGGGGAACTGCCCCAATTGAGGTTGATGATCCGATGAAGGCCGGAACCCTCCCCGAGCCCACGAGACGCTCA
>NZ_VHLC01000199.1:0-4155 GCF_006547355.1 Myxococcus sp. AB036A
CTCCTGGGCTTCAGGCGGTGGCGGGACCGCCGGGCGTGGTGGGCGCGCTGCCTGGGCCGGGTGCGTCGATGCCGCCGGAGGGGACCGGGGTTCGGTCGCCCTCGGCGACGGGACTGCCTGCGGTGCATGGAGCGCCGGGCGTGGGGACTGCTGGTCCGCAGGTTCCTCCGGGGATGCCGGGCGCATCGCCGTCGGCCGCGCCCGGAGGGATGGCTGTTCCACCGGGGATGATGGCGGTACGTCCTCCGTCCGTGACGGGACTGCCCGCGGTTCCTGGACCACACGGTCGGGTGCCGCCAGGCATGGCGGGCGCACGGCCTCCGTCCATGACGGGTGTCCCGGCAGTGCCGGGGCCTCATGGGCCGGTGCCTCCGGGGATGATGGGCGCACCGCCTCCGGCGACGGTTGGGGCGGGGGCTCCGGTGCCTCCGGGGATGGTGGGGCATCGGCCTCCGTCCGCGACGGGACTGCCTGCGGTGTCGGGACCTCCTGGCATGGCGGGTGGCGCGTCCGGGCCTGCTGGGCCAATTCCTCCCGGGATGATGGGACATCGCCCGCCGTCCGCAACGGGCTTGCCCGCCGTGCCGGGGCCTCATGGGCCGGTGCCTCCGGGAACGATGGGAGCACGGCCTCCTCCCGCGCCCGGGCCACACGGGCCGGTCCCTCCCGGGATGATGGGACATCGTCCGCCGTCCGCGACGGGCCTGCCTGCGGTGCCGGGGCCTCATCGACCGGTGTCTCCGGGAATGGTGGGAGCACGCCCCTCGTCGCCGGGCCTGCCTGCGATGCCCGGGCCTCATGGGGGGCCGGTGCCACCGGGAATGACGGGAGCACGGCCTCCGCCCGCTCCCGGATTGCCAGGGGCGCATGGGCCGGTGCCTGCGGGGATGGGAGCACGGCCGCCACCTGCGCAGGGCATGCCTGTGCCTCACGGGCCGGTGCCTCCCGGAATGATGGGCGCGCGACCGCCGTCGTCGCCGGGACTGCCTGCGGTGCCGGGAGCTCGCGGGGCGATGCCACCGGGAATGACGGGCGCGCCGCCTTCGTCCGTGCACAGGGGGCCCCAGGCTCTCGGGCCTCAAGGAATGATGCCACCGGGAATGACGGGCGCACCGCCTGCGACTGCGCACAGGGGGCCCCAGGCTCTCGGGCCTCACGGAATGATGCCACCGGGAATGACGGGCGCACTGCCTGCGTCCGTGCACGGGGGGCCCAATGCCCCCGTGCCTCCCGGAGCGGTGCCACCGGGAATGATGGGTGCACCGCCTGCGACTGCACACGCGGAGCCCCATGCTTCTGGGCCTCACCGGGCGATGCCGCCGGGAATGACGGGTGCACCGCCTGCGACTGCGCACGGGGTGCCCGATGCCCCCGTGCCCCTCGGGACGGTGCCACCGGGAATGATGGGCGCACCGCCTCCGTCCGTGCACGGGAGGCCCCATGGCCCCGTGCCTCCCGGAGCATTGCCTCCGGAGATGACTGCTGGGGCTCGGGCTGTCGCCGGGCCGGGGATGCCCCGTCCTCACTCGCCTCACGGACAGACGCCTCCGGGCACATTGCCCGTACCTACGGCCGCAGGTGGCTCGCATGCGGCCCTGCAGGGCGCACCCACGCCGGGCATGGCGCAGGGCCCGTCGAGCGGACCGCCCGCGCAGGTGTCTCCGACGCCGCCTTCAGGCGTGGTCGCTGCGCATCCAGCGGGCATGCCGTCGCAGCTCCCCAGGGGGATGACGCCTCCTGGAGCGATGCCGCCTCCCGCGTCCCTGGGGGATGCACGGCACGTGGAAGCGGACATGCCAGTCCCTGGCAATGTCGCTGCGGAAGCTCCAAGGACCGATGAGCCAGCCGAGACGCCTCCAGCGGAAGCACGCGCTGCCCCGTCCTCGGCTGTCGCGGATGGAACGGAACCTCCGTTCCACCTCGAGGAAGACCTGGGGGCTTCGGGGCCGAGCGGTGGTCCCTCGGCGCCGGACTTCGATTCAAGCCGGATGCCGGTTCCTCCCGGAATGTCGCCCGCGGTTCATCGTGGGCACGCCGTCTCGCCTGCTCCCTTCGCAAGTGAAGGACGAGAGTCCCCCGACGAGCGCGGCGCGGCGCCTCAACGGGTTGGCATCCCTGCTGAGGTGCCGGCTCAAGAGCATGTGCCGGATGCCGTCGACGCGAGTGGGGCTCCCGAGCGGGCGTTGCCCACGGACTCTGACGTAGTGTTCGACGTTGAGGCCGTTGCCGTCACGGCTCCCGACTTCGTGTCGGCGACCCCTGTCGCGACCGAAGGTGCGTCGTCGGTGGACGAGGAGGTGTCTCCCGAGACGCCAGACCTCACGGATGCCACGGTCGTGGTTGAGCCGGTCCTTGCCACCGACGCCGCAGTTGGGCCGCAGGCAGTAGACGAAGCCGCTGTAGTGACGGCAGAGGGCGCCGGTGCGGCATCGGGTGGCGTCGCAAGCGAAGCCGTTGGTGTGACGGCAGCGTACGTCAGTGTGGAATTGGGTGAGGAGCCGTCGGCCAGCCCCATTCACGACGAACCGAACGCAGTTGTTGAGGCATCGGCAGCCGGCGCGGCTACCGCTGAGTCGGAAGCAGCCCGTATTGCGAGTCCAGACGTTGAAGCTGTAGCCGCATCCGCTGTGTTGGACGCGGCCAATGTCGCCACCGCAAACGTTGATGACTTGGCGGCGGGAGCATCTTCCTCCGCGCAGGATGTTGCTGGTGATGCGAATGCGGTCTCGGCCGTATCGGCGGGCGGTGCCGTTTTGGCACAGCCGGACGACTCCGTTGCACCTGGTGCGAACGTCGATGCATCGGCCGCAAGCTTCGTTACTGCCCAGCCGAATGACTCCGGCGTGGCAAGCGCAAGCGTTGAGACTCCCGCCGCAACCACCGAGGCCAACTCGACCTCGGATGCACATGCTGCCGCTGCTGCCGTGCCGGATGTCTCCGGTGGTTCGAGTGGCATTCGTTCGGTTGGCGCCGAGCCGCATGCTGCCGGTGTGAACGATGCGGCACCCGAAGCGTCCGCCCTTGGCGAGTCGTCGGCGGCATCGGTGCCTCAGGGAGCCGTGGAAGCGGCAACTGCGGCGCTCGATCGTGAGCACGCTCCGTCGTCCACGAATGAAGGTGTTGCCGTTGCTGAACCGGCCCCTGGACAGGCCGCAAGCCAGGCCGCGACGGTCTTGTCTGACACGGAGATTGCTGCCGCCGCTGTCCTCGCGTCGTCCGCGAATGTGGAAGGTGCCGCCGTTCCTTTGCCGGGCGGTGACGCTCGGCCGACCGCAGAAGTGGCGTCGACCGCCGAGCTGACGGATGCGTCAGCTCCAGGGCCGGATGCTGGGACCTCACAGCACGAGGCCGCCTCTCCAGCTGAGTCGCCGAACGCTGACGTTTTGAGCGCGGTGGGCTCGACGTCGCCCGATGATGTCGCGTCCGTGGACTCGATTCCCGAACCGGAAGGGACTGAGCAACCTCCCGGTGTGGAAGCGCTGCCGGAGGCCTCTCAGGCCCACTCCGGTCCAGTCCTCGTGGGAGAAGCCGCGGAGGCCACGTCGTCGTTGGCTTCCACGACGCCAGCCGAAGCGCAGCGTCCAGCCGAGCCCGTCATCGTGACCGATGCCGTTGGTCATTCCACGGCTCCATCCGCTGCAACCGAAACCACCGCGGCGATCTCGAAACTCACGAGCGATTCATCCTCATCGGCCACGCAGGAGCCAGTCGCGGTCAACCCGTCTGCTGAGACGACGCCGACTGTCACCGGAGACGCCCCAACCGCCGCAACACCGAGCGATGCGCCTGACGGCTTCGCGGAGGCGGCTGCGGCAACCACAGAGACCGAGCCAACTCCGTCCATCGAGTCCGCTCCCGCCGCTATACCGTCCACGGACGAACGGGCCGCGCTGCCCTTCGGCGAGGTGACGCAGCCATTCGGCCTCAAGTTGGACCTGTCGGCCATCACCGACGAGTCCGACCCGAAGGCGGAGGATGCTTCAACAGGCCAGCACGCGGATACGCCAACGCAGGACACCCCGGCGCCGCGCAAGGGACGCGGCTTCGTCGTCGCAGAGCATGGCGAGCTGCTCACCACCCCTGCTGCCCCCGCGGCCAGCTTCGACGCCACGGAGCCCGGCGCGCATGGCGGCGCTCCCGCGCCCTTCGTCGAGC